>JAFSCX010000009.1 GCA_017436525.1 Clostridia bacterium
ATGGAATCCGCTCCATTCTGGCAAAAGCAGAAAATCCGCTCTTTCCATCCCATTCTCCTTTTCCCCACTAAAACATATTTTAGTGGGGGCCCCAATATTTCGCCTTCGGGTATCCCGTAACCTTTGGTTACGGCTCGATTTGGAGGTTTCAAACATTTTTTCCTATCCCCAAAAAAGGGGCTGTAAAAAATCATGACGATTTTTTACAGCCCCTTTTTTATACTTCATAATCTAATGTAACGGTAATAAGATTGGTAAGAATCCCGCTATTGCCTTTATAGGTGATGTTTTGAGCGGTATCAATCATGATCTTACTGATCATTCCCTGATCATCTATATAATACTTACGGGTCTGAGAAGCCATTTCCCGCCGAATCCCCTTTTCATCGGTCATGGAAAACATCTGATCCAATTCACTGTTTTTGATCACAACGGTAATAATCTTCTCCCCTTCTGCCTCTTCCATGGCAACCGATTCATAAAAGCGCTTGCTATAGCGAAAATTATGGTCAATACGAAAGAGAGAAAGGGTGCTGAAAATATTCTTTTCATGGTCCAGCATATCCCCGCTCACATTGGTAACGTCGATCCATTGATCGGTGGAAAGATCCATCTGATAGGCTGCCTTACCATCCCCATAATAGGAGGCTACCATTTCATCGTTGGTAAAATCATTTCGCTCGAAAGAAACGCGGTTTTGATCATCCACGCTGAAGGAATATTCAATGACACCTAAAGACTCTGTCTTTTCCACCACGGTATCCTGATTCTTGGTAACCACAGTAATCTCTCCCGCTTTTTGAGCAATGGTTTGCCGCACTGCCGCCTCATATGCAGCAAAGGCCGCATCGGTCTCGGGGGTATCTTGGAATTGATTGCAGCCGCAAAGACCGATCAAGAGCATAAATATAATGGATAAGGCCGATAATTTTTTCATTTTTTCACCCACAATCGTAATATGAATTTATTATAAACATCCTTTTCTTCAAAGTCAAGGAGGGCATTTATGAAATTAACAGACTTAAATGTGGGAGAAAAAGGGAAAATTCTGCAAGTACCTCTCCCCCGCCTTCAGGAACTGGGCTTAATTATAGGCACTCCCTTTCAAATCATCTCCCGCGGACCTTTTGGCAATCCGATCGAAATTTCTTTTTATGAAAATTATCTGCTGATTGACCGCAAGACCGCCATGGAGATCGAGGTGTCCCCATGCGGCTGATGCTGATCGGCAATCCCAATACAGGGAAAACCACCATTTTCAATCATCTTACCGGCGGACATCGGCATATCGGGAATTTTGCGGGCGTTACTGTGGAATATGCCATCGGCTATTATGGGACCATTGAGATCATTGACCTGCCGGGGATCTATTCTTTAGAACCCTATTCAAAGGATGAGGCGGTGGCGGTGGAATTTTTGAAAAAGCATCCGCCCGATGGCATTATTAACTGTATTGATGTCTCCAATCTCCGCCGTAATCTGGGGCTGACCCTTGCTCTTACGCAATTACAAATTCCTATGATTATTGCTGCCGGTATGCTGGAAGAGCAGCAGGAATGGGATGCCGAAAAATTAGAGGCGCTTTTGGGGCTCCCTGTCTTCCCCGCTCACCGAAAAAACCGATGGGTGCCTGCTGTAATGATCCGCACCATTCTCGGGGAGATCAAGGCCCATCGGTTGCCGCCTTTATTTGAGGAAACCACCATGGCGGCGCGTTTTTCTCGGATTGATCAAATGATTCCGCCTATATCGAAAAATCAAGCGCGCGAAAAAAGCGAAAAAATCGATCGTTTTCTTCTTCATCCCCTTTGGGGCACACTTTTTTTCATTGCGCTGATGACTGCCGCCTTCATTTTGATATTTCAATATCTTGCGCCATATTTCTCAACCCCCTTGCTGCGAGGGATTGAAGGCTTTATGAAAATGGCAGAAGCGCTGCCGCAGCCCGCCATACGCGCCGCTATAATGGGATTGATCAGCGGAGTGGGGAGCGTCATCTCCTTTTTGCCTGCGATTCTCCTGCTTTTTCTCTTTCTTGCGTTTTTGGAAGATTGCGGCTATATGGCAAGAATTTGCTATCTTGCCGAAAATATCATGGCTGTCTTTGGGCTGACAGGGCGGTCGATTGTCCCCCTATTGATCGGCTTTGGATGCACGGTCCCTGCTGCCCTTTCTGCAAGAGGGATTCCGGCGGAAAATCAAAGAAAACGCACCCTGCGGTTGCTTCCCTTCATTTCCTGCAGCGCAAAGCTGCCGGTTTTTGGCGTACTTTCCACTCTGCTCTCTCCGCAAAAAAGCCTTTTGATCATTCCCCTTCTCTATCTTGCAGGGATCGGCATCGGCTTAATCGGGAGCCTATTTTCCATCAAGGGCCATCCTCCTTTTTTAATGGAGCTTCCCCCCTATCGGATGCCCCGCTTTTCCGATCTTGCCCATCGAGGCTTTGCCCGAACATCTGATTTTCTCAAAAAGATTTTCACCGCCCTGCTGCTCACTTCCGTAATGATTGCTCTCCTGCAGCATTTTACGCCCTCATTCCATTGGACAGAATTATCCGACAATAGTATTTTGGCTCATCTTGCAAAAGGGATCTCTCCTCTTTTTGAGCCCATCCATTTAGGAGATTGGCGGCTGATCTGCGCGCTTGCTGCAGGGCTTTTTGCCAAGGAATCCACCCTTTCAACTTTGGCAGTGCTTTCGGCCGATCTCAGCGTATTTCACCCAGGGAATCTTCTTCCCTTTTTAGCGTTCTTTCTTTTTTACCCGCCCTGCATTGCCACGCTGCTGACAATGAAAAAGGAAAGTACTTCTTCTCTTTTTCCGCTCTCGGTCGCTATCACCCATCTATTGATTGCCTATACAGCCGCATTTCTCTGCGGCATATAAAAAATCCTCTATCGTTTTTCGATAGAGGATTTCATTTCAAAGACTAAAGAATGACTCAAGCACCCATCTTATTGAGCTTCAAGGTCAGCTTGCTCTTCTTTCTGTTGGAGGTATTCTTAGCGATAATACTCTTTCCGACAGCCTTGTCAATCTTCTTAACAGCCAGCTTATAAGCTTCAGTAGCAGCCTCTTTATTACCGGATGCAACTGCTGCATCAAAATTCTTGATCAGAGTCTTGAGCTCGGACTTCAGCATTTTATTTTGCAGAGTCTTGGTCTCGATAACGAGAACTCTCTTCTTAGCAGACTTGATATTGGGCATGGGATACACCTCCTTGTCTCATTTTCTAATGTGCTAAGATATTCTACCACTCTTTTTTCTCAAAATCAAGTGTTTTTTCAAAAAAGTTGATGCTTTTTCCGGCAGCATAATGATTTTTTTGGAAAATACACAAAAAAATTCACAAAATATTAATTTTTTTCTACATTTCACTTGACAAAACATTATTATTAAATTATAATTGCAATAATTGAAGCGTGAGGAGTATGCTGTATGTCGAGTGCTATATCTGTTTCTCAAAAACTATTGGCTGCAGCGCATATCGGGAATCAGGGCGCGCAAAATGAGATTATTTTGATGCTGACTCCCCTGCTCCGCAAGATCTCTTCCCGCTATTTTATTATCGGCGCAGATAATGAAGACCTTCTTCAAGAAGCCAGAATCGGGCTGCATAATGCGATAAAAAGCTATGATGCAGCAAAGAATTCCGATTTTTTAGCATACGCCAAAATTTGTATCCATAATCATATCATATCTGCAATTAAAGAGGCCCAATGCAAAAAGCATGCCGCGCTCAACAAATCTGTTGATCTGGATTCTGCTCCCCTTTTCAGCTATGATAGTCCCATGGAACTCGTGATCCAACGAGAAGAACTTGAATCTGTACTTGCTATGGCGGAGGATAAGCTCTCGAAATTGGAAAAGCAAGTCCTTTTCCTTTATCTGGACGGTCGCTCCTATAAAGAAATAGCAACCCTGCTTCATATATCGGCAAAGTCGGTTTCCAATGCCCTTTGCAGAATCCGAAGCAAATTATCATAGTCTGATGCCCGAAAAAGCTCTGTGGCGGAGCGCTGATTTTCAGAGGGGACGGTTCAATTCCGTTAAGGGTGAAAAAATATTTTTACCACGAGAGAGGAAAAAACAATGTACGAAGACAAGAAACTGATCTGTAAAGATTGCGGCAACGAATTCGTTTTCACCGCCGGTGAGCAGGAATTCTATGCTGAGAAGGGTTTTGAGAACGAGCCCCAGAGATGCAAGCCCTGCCGTGATGCACGCAAGAATGCAGCTAAGGGTGCCAAGACCTTCTATGACGCAGTATGCGCTGATTGCGGTGCTGAGTGCAAGGTTCCCTTCAAGCCCACCGAGGATCGTCCTGTATATTGCAGCGATTGCTTCGCAAAGAGAAAAGAAGCTGAATAATTTAACTATTAATAAGCTTAAGGCTGTGCAGATTACGCACAGCCTTTTTTCTTTTTAATCTGAGAATATCTCTTCCATCCGCCGCGTGCTCTCGGGCGGTGAATAAACCCAACGATCCATCTGATCCCCATCAAAATAATAAGTAAACGGAGCAGGCTTATTCAAGGGATCGCCCATATCTACAATGGCCAGCTTCACCTTCATTTTTTCAGGGATAATACTCTTAATATAAACCCCCACATACCGATCCACCTCTGCATGATCGGTAAGCTCTGCAAGGCCGGCCAGATTGGGAGTGAGCTCCACAAAGATCCCATAGCTTTCCACGCTGCGAATAATGCCGCTTACTGTCTGCCCTGCTTGAAATTGAGCGGCATTTTCCGCCCAGCTGCCCAAAAGTTCTTTATGGGAAAGAAGAATCCTCCCCTCTTGGGGGTCCACACTGAGCACCACCGCCCGAATCCTCATTCCGCAAACAAAACGATGGTCGGGATGGCGAATACGGGATACAGAGATTCGGTCAATGGGAATCATGGAGATAACCCCGCACCCAAGATCCACAAATGCGCCAAACTGCTCCATATGAGTAACCCGCGCATCTACCACCATTCCCGGCCTCAACGTGCGATAGAGATAAGCGCTGCAGCGCTCTTGGGCACGGCGCCTGGAAAGAAGTGCCACCTTTTTTCCGTCCCGTTCTTCAAAGCCTTCCACCACAAAGGAGATCATTTTATTGACCCGCGTGATGATGGCCACATCCTTTACTGTCCCCTCGCGGATTCCCATGGCAGCCTCTTCTCTGGGAATAAAGCCGCCCATAAACCCAAAATGCACATATAAATTATGGTCGCTATCGCATAGGGTACACCTTGCTTGCAGGATTACCTGCTCCTCGCATGCCCGCATCAAACCCTGCAACGACTCCAAATAGGGGCGATCCTCCGTCCGCTCCAGCCCTTCCGGACGGTATTCTTCCTGTATCATACTATCTTAATCCTTTCAACCGATTCTTGGTAAAATATATATGAAAAGCGAACCGTTTCTATAACTTATTTTGGTAAACTTATGATTTGAAAGGTTTGGAATTATATGATATAATATGATATAATATTTTTATGGAGGTGTCTCTTATCATGGATGTACGGGTATCTGATATTATTACCATGAAAAAGAAGCATCCTTGCGGAAGCAGCCGTTTTACGGTATTGAGAGTAGGGATGGATTTTAAGATCCGCTGCATGGAGTGCGGCCATGAGATTATGGCGCCTCGGTTGAAAATAGAAAAAAATATTAAGAAGATCGAGCGAGAAGAAGATGATCAATAAACTAAAATCTGTAGAAGAGCGGTATGAGGAAATCGCCGCATTGCTTACCGACCTTAATCTGATCAACGATCAAAAAGCCTATGCCAAGCTGATGAAGGAATATAAGCAGCTGGCCCCTTTGGTGGAAAAATTCCGCGAATATCAGCAGTATGCTCAAAATTTTGAAGAGGCCGAGGCTCTTCTCAAAGAAAGCGGCGATCCCGAAATGAAGGAGCTTGCCGAAGAGGAATACAAAGAAAGCCGCGCCGCCATGGAGCGCTGCGAAGAGGAATTGAAGATTCTCCTGCTGCCCAAGGATGAAAATGATGATAAAAACGTTATTATCGAAATTCGGGGCGGCGCAGGCGGAGAGGAGGCCATGCTTTTTGCCTCTACCCTTTTTCGGATGTATACCATGTATGCCGAGAGCAAAGGCTTCAAATATGAGATCCTCAATCTCAACGATACCGAGCTTGGCGGCATTAAAGAAATTGCCTTTTCCATCAAGGGAGAGGGGGCTTTCTCCCGCTATAAATTTGAAAGCGGCGTTCATCGGGTGCAGCGGGTACCCGAGACAGAAAGCGGCGGCAGAATCCACACCTCCACCGCCACAGTTGCAGTGCTCCCCGAAATGGAAGAGGTGGATTTTGAGATCAATCCTGCCGACCTGCAGATCGATACCTACCGCTCCAGCGGTGCGGGTGGGCAGCATGTAAATAAAACCGAAAGTGCGATCCGCGTCATCCATCTGCCTACAGGGCTGGTTGTGGAATGCCAGGATGAACGCTCTCAGCATAAAAATAAAGAGCGTGCTCTGAAGATCCTGCGTTCCCGCCTTGCAGAAATGGAGCGGGCAAAGCAAGAGGCGGCAGTGGCAAGCGAGCGAAAGAATCAAGTGGGTACGGGCGACCGCAGCGAGCGGATCCGCACCTATAATTATCCCCAAGGCAGAATGACCGATCACCGCATCGGGCTGACCCTTTATAAATTGGAGCAGATCTTAAACGGAGATCTGGACGAAGTCATTGATGCATTGGTAACAAGCGACCAAGCAGAAAAACTGAAAGGCGAGCAATCATGATCAAGACCGCTCTTTTTTCCAATGTGGATACGCAACAACTGAATATTTGCGGAGAGCTGATCCGATCGGGGGAGCTTGTCGCCTTCCCTACCGAGACGGTTTACGGCCTTGGTGCCAATGCTTTAGACAGCATGGCGGTGGAAAAAATCTTCAAAGTAAAAAACCGCCCTGCCGATAATCCTTTGATTGCCCATATCAGCGATCCTTCCATGCTGAGCGGATTGGTAAAAGACTTTCCAAAAGAGCTTGAGGAGCTGACTGATCGCTTTTGGCCGGGGGCGCTGACCTTGGTGCTTCCCCGCACCGAGAAGGTGCCGGACATTGTATCGGCAGGGCTTCCGACGGTAGCGGTTCGCTGCCCCTCCCATCCGATTGCCAACGGGCTGATCCGCGCGGCAGGTGTGCCGATTGTGGCCCCCAGCGCCAATCTTTCCGGCCGCCCCTCCCCCACAACCTTTGATCATTGCGTGGAGGATCTTTTCGGCAAAATCGCCGCCATTATTGATGGCGGAAAAAGCGAGATCGGCGTAGAGAGTACGGTGCTTCTGCCCCTCGGCGGCAGAAGGCTCAAGCTTTTGCGCCCCGGCGGCATCACGATCGAGATGCTGGAAAGCCAAGGCTTTCAAGTGGAAATGGATCCTGCGATTCTCTCTCCCGTCAAGGAAGGGCAGAAGGTCTCCTCCCCGGGGATGCTTCACCGCCACTATGCACCCAAAGCACCGATGACCATTGTGGCCGGAAAGGCGGAGGCTGTGGTCCGCGCAATTCAGGCCAAAGAGGAAGAGGGGGTTTGGGTCCTTGCCTTTGAGGAATACCTGCCTCTTTTCAAAAACGCACTCTCTTTCGGCAGTGAGAAAGATTCCAAAAGCCAAGCAAACGCTCTTTTTGATGCCTTGAGAAAATTCGATTCCCTCCCCTGCAAGGCCATCTTTGCCATGGAGCCTTCCCAAGAGGGAGAGGGGCTTGCGGTATATAATCGGCTGCTGCGGGCAGCATCCTTTCAGATCATCCCCGCAGAAAGGTTGTGATTTTATGATCATCGGATTGACCGGCTTCAGCGGAAGCGGGAAAACCACTGTATCTCAGATTTTTGCCGAGCAGGGCTATTTTGTCGTCGATTGCGACCGCATTGTCCATGAGGAGGTCTACCAAAAGCCTAAGGTACTTGACGCCATTGCTGCCGCCTTCGGGCAGGAATGTATTGAAGAGGGCAAGCTCAACCGCACCATCTTGCGCAGCAAAACCATGGGCAATCCCCAAGAAACCATGCGCCTGAATCAAACGGTACTCCCTCTGATTGCGGAGCATATTCAATCCATTCTGAAGCAAAACGCCCATCGACCCATCCTTCTGGATGCGCCGACTCTTTTTGAGAGCGGATTGCAGAAGCAATGCCATAAAATTATCTGCGTCATTGCCTCTCCCCGGATTGCCTTGAAGCGGATCATGGAGCGGGATCATCTATCGGAAGAGGATGCAAAAAAGCGCCTTTCCAGCCAGCACCCTGCTTCTTATTATACAGAAAGAAGCGATTTCACCATCCTCAACGATGGAGATATGGATCACCTGCGCGCCCAAGCAAAAGAGATTATCGAGGTGCTTCATGGGTAAGCATTATAAAAGATTTCTTTTTTCTCTACTCGGCGTCTTCATTTTGGCAGGGGGATTGCTCCTATTGAGGCCTTATCTTGAAAAGGATCCGACCCTCGACTATAAGGATACCGTATTTTACTATGCGTGGAAATATGATCTGGACCCCACTTTAGTCTTAGCAGTTATCAAGACCGAGAGCAATTTTAATCCAAATGCAACCTCCTCTGCCAACGCGCGGGGATTGATGCAGATTACAAAAGATACGCTGAAATGGGCCTTATTTCGCGAAGGAGAAAAAGCAGATTATTCCGAAGAGGATCTCTATGATCCGGAAATCAATATTCGATACGGTTGCTTGATCCTTTCCTTGCTGAAAGAGGAATTTCAGGATACCGATACCGCCCTTGCCGCTTATAACGCAGGGCGGGGAAATGTCATCAAATGGCTGAAGGACAGCCGATTTTCCAAAGACGGTGTAATTATTGCCACCCCTTATCGGGAAACCAATCAATATATCAAAAAAGTAAATAAATACCACGCGCAATATCAAAAAATGTTAGGAGATGCCAAATGAGTTTATTCTACGAATCTAAAAACATCTACGAAAACAAGCAAGAACTGCCCGCCATCTTTGAGGCGGCTGCAGGCTACATGGATTTCATGAAGCATTGCAAGACAGAGCGCAGCTGCACGGCCTATTTCAAAAAGAAAGCAGAAGAGCATGGATTTCTGCCCTTAGAAAAAGGAAAGCGCCTGCAAGCGGGAGATAAATTCTATATCATCAACCGCGGCAGAGCCATCTATTTGGGTATCAAGGGCAAACTCCCCGAGAGTGAGGGAATCCACATTGCTGCCGCTCATATTGATTCTCCCCGCATTGATTTGAAGCCCTGCCCCCTCTACGAGAGCGAAGAGCTGGCATTATTGAAGACCCATTACTATGGTGGAATCAAAAAATATCAATGGACTACCATTCCTCTTGCATTGGAAGGAATTGTCATCTTAGAAGACGGCACAACGGTAGATCTTTCCGGCAATGATTATACCTTCTGCATCTCTGAGCTTTTGATCCATCTTTCCCGCAAGGAGATGGAAAAGACCGCCTCCAAAGTAATTGAAGGCGAGAATCTTCGCGTTATCGCTGGCCACATCCCCGATATGGAAGCGGATAAAGATAAAGTAAAGAGCGCCGTTTTGACGCTCCTTCATGAAAAATACGGAATCAAAGAAAAGGATTTCATCTCTGCAGAATTATCTTTGGTGCCCAAATTTGACCCTGCAGAACTGGGCTTCGATAAAAGCCTGATTGCCGCCTACGGTCATGATGACCGCATCTGCGCCTATACTGCTTTTGAAGCTTTGATGCAGATCGAGGATGCACCGGAGCATACTGCTTTGGTGGCGCTGGTGGATAAGGAAGAGACCGGCTCGCAAGGCGTCAGCGGCATGCAGAGTGAATTTTTGGAATTGGTTGTCAGCCGCATTGCGCCCGAAGAAAGCATTTTGGAGATCTTTAATGCTTCCAAATGCTTATCTGCCGATGTAAACGCGGCTTTCGATCCCCTTTATCCCGCCCCCACCGAAAAGCAGAATTGCTGCCGCTTGAGCCATGGGCCCTGCATTACCAAATATACCGGCGCCGGCGGAAAAAGCGGCACCTCTGATGCTACCGCAGAAACCATGCACTATTTTACCAAGCTTTTCGATGAGAACGGAATTCGCTGGCAGACCGGCCTTTTGGGTGCGGTAGATGCCGGCGGCGGCGGGACGGTCGCAAAATTTATGGGTAACCGCAATATTGATACGGTCGATATCGGGATCGGCCTGCTTTCCATGCACGCCCCCTTGGAGATCGCCTCCAAGGCTGATATTTATGAAACCATCCGCGCTTTTGCCTCATTCTTAAAATAGGAGATTCTAACCATGAAAAATTATGGATTCGGCCCCACTGATTTATTGGTGCCCCAAACGTTGGATATGAAAAAATGGAGCGTAGTGGCTTGCGATCAATATACCAGCCAGCCTGAATATTGGGAGCGGGTTCGCTCCTTTATCGGCGGGGAGCCCTCCACCCTGCATCTGATGCTGCCGGAGGTGGATTTGGGAAACGCGCAGCCTGAGCCCATCTATGGAAGGATGGAGGAATATCTCAGCCAAAATATTTTCCGCACCCTCCCCTCCTCTATGATCTATGTAAAGCGCACCCTTCATGACGGAACGGTTCGCCAAGGGCTGATCGGTGCATTGGATTTGGAATGTTATGACTATCATAAAGGTGCCACCACCCTCTGCCGCGCCACCGAAGGAACGGTAGAAGAGCGGCTGCCGCCCCGCATCCGTATTCGAGAAAAAGCACCCATTGAAATGCCCCATATTATGGTGCTGATCGATGATCCCGCCTATACGGTGATCGAAGCGCTGGAGCAGAGCCAAGCGGCATTTCCTAAGCTTTATGATTTTGAATTAATGGAAAAAGGCGGCCATATTCAAGGCTTTATCATTGATGAGAAAAAAGCCGCCCCCATTTTAGAGGCGATTGGTAATTTAGCAGGCGAAGCAGAGAGCCCCTTGCTTTTTGCAGTGGGCGATGGAAATCACTCTCTTGCTACCGCTAAGGTTTGCTATGAAAATCTTAAAAAAGAGCTGGGGGAGCAAGCGCTGAATCATCCCGCTCGCTATTGCTTGATTGAGCTGACCAATCTTCATAGCCCCGCTTTGCAATTTGAGCCCATCCATCGGGTAGTTGCTCATACCGATACCGATAAACTGATGGCTTTCTTGGAAGAAAAGGGCCTCAAAGAGGGAGATGCTTTTGATCAAAAGATTGTTGTAGTAAAAAAAGGAGAGCGGAAGATTTATTCCTTTGCTACGGAAAGTTCCAAGCTGGCTGTAGGTTCTTTGCAAAATGCTTTGGATGCCTATCTTTCTAAGGAAGAAGGCGAGATTGATTATATCCATGGAGATGATGTTGTGGAAGCGTTGACCGGTGCGGAGGGCGCAATCGGATTTATTCTGCCCGATGTCTCAAAAAATGATCTCTTCCCCACTGTTGTCAAAGACGGGGCGCTCCCCCGCAAGACCTTTTCCATGGGCCATGCCCATGATAAGCGCTTCTACCTTGAATGCAGGAGGATTCGCAAGGCATGAGCTATTTTCTGATTGCCCTATACCTTCTTTTCGCCATCGGCTATTTTCTGATTGCTTTTTCTTATAAGAATAAGAGCAGAAAAATCGATGCAGGGGCCGATATCCCAAAGCAGGATCGCCATTATTGGGAGCAGATCACCAAAAAATGCATGAAAGGCTTCTTTGTGGCTGCGGCGGGCGGGCTGCTGACTGCCATCGCGATCGCCATCAAAAGTGCACTGCCTGCGGAGGTTGGATGCATCACCCTGCTTTCAGCCAATGTCTTTTCACTGGCTACAATCTGCCGCAAGACCCCCTTTCGCCCTTGCGAGAGATCCTTGGCTTTGCAAAAGAAATGCAAGATTATTTTGCTGCTTCTATCCTTTGCGGCATTAATTATGACCCAGTTTGTCTTCCAATATTTCAATGATCTCATAAAATTGGCATAAAAAAAGAGGCTTTATAGCCTCTTTTTTTATGCCTTTTATTCGTGATCTTTAAGCCAAGCTTCTGCTTTATCTTTGCCGATGCGCTTGATATCCTCTTTGGCGTAGATGGATTCCTCACCACCGTTGACATAGAGGAAATACTTTCCGTCGGCAGTTTGATAAAGGGTCTCTTCATATCCGGCAGGATCACCGAAACAGCCGAAGGTTGCCTTCTTTACCACTACTGCATTATCGGTATCGTATTCATATTTGCAAATTGTCTTTTTCATCAGATTTTTTCTCCTTCCTTTTAGTTTACGGAGTTATTATACTATATTTTCACTGTTTTGGCAATTCCTTTGCCCTATTTTCTCCATTTTAACCGATAAACGGCTTTAATATTTTCCCCTTTTATAGCAGGTTGAACGGAATGTTCCCCTTTTTTCACCATTTATGATAAATTCTTCTAATCTTTTATCAAGGATATTGACAAGCAAATCAAAATGTGCTAATATCATTTTCGATATTTATAAAATTGAAATCATTTCAGGAGTTTGCAATGTCGGACCATCTTTTCACTTTATTGACAACCCAATACGATTGTCTTACCAAAACAGAGAAAAAAATCGCTTCCCTTTTATTAGAGAAACCGGAAGAATTTATGGAGGCTTATATTCCTGAGCTTGCAGAGCAGATCGGCGTCTCCCAAGGGAGCCTCCATAATTTTGCCAAAAAGATGGGGTGTGAAGGCTTTGCCGCGCTCAAGCTCCGCATCGCAAGAGACCTCAAGGATTATCGGCCGGCTGCTCCTGCAGAAAGCAAAGCACAAGCCTCCCTCAAAGACCATCTGCAAGACCATATCCGGCGATGCAATAAAAGCATGGCAGATACCTATGACCTTAATTCCGAGAACGCCCTGCGCAATGCAATCGACCTAATTTTATCGGCCAATCGGATTCAGCTGCATGGTGTCTACCATAGCGGCATTGCAGCGCAGGATTTTTGCTACCAACTGATCCAAATGGGCCTTCCCGCCACCTTCATCAGTGATCCGCTGATCAGCGCGGTTTCCGCAACTATGCTGGATCAAAAAAGCCTTGTTATCGCGGTTTCCGCCTCGGGCCGCACCAAAGAAATTCTTGATACGGCAGCATTTGCCAAGGAAAAAGGAGCATCCATTCTTGCAATTACTGCCCATCGCTTTTCTCCTTTGGCGAAGATGGCGGATACTGCGCTGATCACTGCAGCAGGGGATGCTTTTTCCACAGGGCGATTCAACCAATCCCGCACCGCTCAATTATTCGCCATTGACGCTCTTTGCTCTTATCTGCACCTTCAAAAAATCAATTCCGAATCCTCTGAAGAAGAGCAACGGATCAATGAGATCCTCTCCTCTCACAATGTCTATGATTAAATTCCAATCAGGAGAATACCATGAAAATATCACTTAAACCCGAAGTTCGAAAAGCCTTATTGCTCGGGGCAATGTGCTCCATCTCTTATCTTGCGGTCTATTTCGCCCGAAACGTTTTAGGTGCTGTTACTCCAAAAATGATCGAAGACGGTGGTTTTACAGCCGAATTCATCGGTGGGCTTTCTTCTCTATATTTTATTACCTATGCGATCGGCCAGTTGATCAACGGCATCATCGGCGATAAGATTAAAGCAAAATACATGATCAGTTTAGGATTGTTCCTTGCGGGAATTTGCAACTTTATCTTGCCTCTTGCAAAAGGAAATTTCCTCATAAGCCATATTACTTACGGCCTTACCGGTTTTTTTCTTTCCATGATTTATGGACCCATGACTAAATTGGTGGCTGAGAATACAGAGCCCATTTACGCCACACGATGCAGCATTGGCTATACCTTTGCATCCTTTATAGGTACGCCTATGGCAGGAGTCTTTGCGATGTTTTTAGCCTGGCAAGGAGTGTTCAACGCCGGCAGCGCTGCTTTGATCGCAATGGGGCTGATCTGCTTTTTCGCTTTTACCGCCATGGAGAAAAAGGGTGTTTTGCAATATGGAAAATTTGATCGCACCAAAGAAGAGCGCAAGGGTGGTCTCAAGCTTCTGATCCGTCATCGGATCATTCGATTCACCTTGATCTCAGCAATCACAGGCGTGATCCGCACCACGGTTGTATTCTGGTTGCCCACCTATTTTTCTCAGCGTTTAGGATATTCAACCGAAAAGGCAGCCTTTCTTTTCACCATTGCCTCCTTACTTCTCTCCTGCTGCATCTTTGTTGCCATCTTTCTTTATGAGCGGTTGCGGTATAATATGGATCTTACCATGTTGATTTTCTTTATCTTATCCGCCATCTCTTTTATCGGCGCTTGGTGCGTGAAGGCAAAACTTCTTAATGCAGCGCTGATCACCATTGCGATCTTCGCGGCAGACAGCGCCGCCTCCCTTCTCTGGTGCCGGTATTGCCCCGGTCTTCGGGATACGGGAATGGTCTCCTCTGCTACCGGCTTTCTTGATTTTATCAGCTATGTTGCCGCTGCGATTTCTTCTGTTGTTTTCGCAAACGCAGTCGGCGCCATCGGCTGGAATAATCTGGTCTTGGTCTGGACAATTCTCGCTGCGGCAGGTATCGTTTCTATGATTCCATTAAAGAAAAAGCAATAAAAAATGCACGGCATTCCCCTATGAAATGCCGTGCATTTTTTATGCGTGATTTAAGCGCTGAAGATAAGCGGCAAGCTGAGCGCGAGTAATTAGTTCATCAAAATTGTCATAAACACTCTGCTCACCAGTAGGGCCTGCAATAACGCCTTTTATATTGCACCATTTAACTGCGGCAACCTCTTCCCATTTCAGCTTGGGATACTGCATTTTTAAGCCAAAAAATTCTTTGTAAACCAAGGGCTTTACATCTTCTACTTTTGTCATATAACGATAAATAATGGTGGCAGCAGCTCCATAGGTCAACGGCTTTTCCCATGTGATGGCAACTTCGATGACATCATTGGATAAAGCCCATGTGCGGGCATCAACCCCCGGCTTTTGCTGGCCGCTTTTTACATAAAGAGCTTCGACCAATTCCTGACAAGCGGTGGTGCGCTCGGCACCGAATTTGGTTTTGCTATCAGGCTTCATCAAGCCATCATTTACTGCATAAAGCACAGAGGATTCGGTAAAGGGATCCTGCACATCTTCAAAGTGATAAGTGGAGCTATCTTTATGGTAGGAGGAACGGCCAAGCGCAAAAGAATAATAGTCGGTCTCCAAAATGCCGTTAGAGAGGGTGAAAAGATTGGCTACATAATTGCAATAATCATCCAGCTCCTTAGCCTCAATTTCTTTCCCGCTATGATCATAGACCTTTCCGGTAGAAGCATCGTAACGGAAATCATCAGCAATAAAACTGCGGTCGGTAAGAATCGCCATATGAGGAGCATCGGAGAAGACATCCTTCCCTGCCAGCAGGCGGGAATCATATTCCACTCCCATCAGATTCAGCAAGGTAGGCAGAATATCAATGGTACTGCAATATTCCTCCACCTCTACAGCCTCCATCCCCGGCACATAGCAGATAAAAGAATTACGGAATTTCTCAAAGGTAGGCTCAATCTCCTCCCCTGCCAGCTCATTATACTGCTCGGCAGTGAGGCCGTAAGGATAATGATCGCCGGTAAGCACAATCACTGTACGATCCGCCTGACCGGCCTTCTCTAAGCCATCCATCAAGGCAGAAAGGGCATATTCCAATTCCAGATTACAAGCGATATATGCCTTGACCGGCTCGGAATAGGGCAAATCCGCTACCGCCGCCTGATTCTTTTTGCTCATGGCATTTTCCCAATCATACTGATAATGGCCGCTGAAGGTCATATAGTAGGCATGGAAAGGCTTTTTGCTATTGATATACTCCGGCATGGAAACCTTCATCATCTCCAAATCGGAAGAAGGCCATTGCACCTGCATATTCAGCCCTGCATCAATGGCTTTGAAATCATAGCCCATATTTGCATGGGAGATGACCCGATCATAAAAAGTACCGAAATAATTATGATAAGCTTTAGCGGCATAGCCCTGCTCCCGATAGACATTTCCCAAGCAATAGGGCAGATAATTTCCATTGGAATCATCAAAGCTGGATTCCACCTTTGTGCGGCTCATATTGGGCATCAGCCCCATGCAAAATGCATATTCCCCGTTGGTGGTGGTATTGGCAAAGCTAGTATAATAATTCTTGAATACAAAACCATTGTTGCTCAATTTATAAAGGGTGGGGGTAAGCTTCGGATCAATCACCACCGGTGAAAAAGATTCGGCGCAAATGGTGATCAGATTATAGCCTTTGGCAATGCCGGTATATTCATTTTTTGCGGTAGGAGAAACGGTAGCCAGATAATCATTGATGGCTTTGAGCTTTTGATTGGTTGTCTTGAGATTAGAAAAATCAAGCTCTGTAACATTGGCTTGCTTGTTTTCCCGCTGATCCAATTTTGTCGGCTCAAAGACCAATTCAAAGCCCTCATCATCCTTGGCATTGAGGAAGCCGCGGGTTTCCTGCACGGCGGTAACCGCCACACCCAAATTTTTCACACACGCCTCGGTAGAAGTATTGGGGTTCACCAAGATGGAATAAGCGGAAGATTCAGAGGTATCAAAAAGATAAAGGGTGGTAAAGGTGATACCGGTGAGCGCGCAAATCAACATCATAAATAAGGGGATCTGCAGCAGCTTGATCCGCTCAAGGCGAATTTTCTTTTTCAAAAGCAATACGACAGTAAGAGGAGCAGGCACAAAGATCAACGCTGCTTTCCATAGATTATGAAGAATGGCATGGACAACCTGCGCCGAAAAATTGGTAACGGCATCGGCGCCCATGGTCATCTGGGAAATGGGCAAAAAGGAGCCGAAGATGCAGTGATAAATCAGCTGGACCTCAAAATAAACGGTCAGGGCAGAAATGACCGCCATTCCGATCCAACGATTGGCCTTTTGGGGCAAAAGAGAGCAAATCAAATAAAGAACGCCGCCTGCAACAAGAGAAAAAAGAATGGGGTAAAAGATCCGCCAATCCACACTTGCAAAGACCACAAGATGAAGCATCAGCTCCAAATAGAGGAAAACCAGCATAAAATAAAGGACAGCGCGTGATTTTTCCTTTCTGCCCTCTGCCAGATTTCGATCAATTTTATTAAAAAATTTTTTCAATTTACTTCTATCTCCGCTCATAAAAAAATTTTGATTATTATATCATTTCCCGTAAAGAAAGTCAATTAAACCTGTAGAATTATGTAAAAATTAAGAATTTAGCCATTTTTCTTTTTTCTATTCCGCGATAAGAATGGAAAAACAAAGAAAAACCACATTGATTCGTAGAGTTTTTTGTGAATATGCCCTGATTTATAGAAAGAATTTCTGTGTTTTTGTTTTTTTATCTTTGAAAACAGTTGACTTTTATCGGATTTGGGTGTATCATAGAAGCATCAAATTGGGAGGATCAAAAATGAAAAAGGTATATACTGCTGAACTCCAAAAAACACCCCGTATCCAAAAGCTGATCGATGATCTTTATTCCGGCACCCCTACCATCGAATCTACCCGTGCAGAGATCATTACCGAGAGCTTTAAGCAGACAGAAGGGTTATCTATTTATATAAGGAAAGCAAAGGCCTTCAAGGCATTGGCGGAGAAGCTGCCGGTTGTCATTCGTGATGACGAGTTGATTGTCGGCTGCAACTGCGTTACCCCCAGAGGCTGCCCCACCTTCCCCGAATTTTCCAATCAATGGTTGGAAGATGAATTCGAGACGGTGGCAACCCGCAGCGCCGATCCTTTCTATATTTCCAAGGAGACTGCCGCCAAATTAAAGGAAGTGCATAAATACTGGCAAGGCCGCACCACCAGCGAGCTTGCTACTTCCTACATGGCACCCGAGACCCTCAAAGCCATTGAGCACAACCTCTTCACGGTAGGCAACTATTTCTACAATGGCATCGGCCATGTAAACGTCGATTATGCCAAGGTGCTGAAGATAGGCTTCAAAGGCATTTACGACTATGCCAAAGCCCAGCGTGATCAATGCAACATTTATGATGGGGATTACACCTCTCGTTTTTCCTTCCTCAGCGCGGTAATGGAAAGTTGCGAAGCTGCCATCACTTTTGCAAAGCGCTATTCTGCCGCCGCAAGAGAGCTTGCTGCAAACTGCTCGGATATCAATCGGCGGAATGAGCTTTTGGCAATCGCAGAGATCTGCAATCGAGTGCCCGAAAACGGAGCGGAGAGCTTCCATGAAGCGTGCCAAAGCTTTTGGTTTGTGCAGCTGCTGATTCAGACCGAATCCAGCGGCCATTCCATCTCTCCCGGCCGTTTTGATCAATATATGTATCCTTATTATATTAAGGATCTTGAGAGCGGGAAAATCACCCGTGAGCAAGCCCAAGAGCTGATTGATTGCGTATGGGTAAAGCTCAATAGCCTCAATAAGGTAAGAGATGCCCTCTCTGCCGAAGGCTTTGCGGGCTACAGTATGTTCCAAAATCTGATTGTAGGCGGTCAGGATATCAATGGGCTGGATGCCACCAACGATCTTTCCTATATGTGTATCTCTGCTTCCATGCATGTAAATCTGCCTCAGCCTTCCCTCTCTATGCGGGTATGGAACGGCACTCCCCATGATCTGATGGTCAAAGCCGCCGAGCTGACCAAAACCGGCATCGGCTTCCCCGCTTATTATAATGATGAGATTATTATCCCCGCCCTGATTTCCAGAGGCCTCTCTTTGGAAGACGCAAGAGATTATTGCATCATCGGCTGCGTAGAGCCTCAAAAAGGCGGCAAGACCGATGGCTGGCATGATGCCGCCTTCTTCAATATGTGCCGCACCTTGGAATTGGTCTTCTCCAATGGAATGGATAAGGGCGTGCAGATCGGCCCCAAGACGGGAGAGCTGGTTGCACTGGATACTTATGAAAAATTCTTTAACGCCTATAAAGAGCAGATGGATTATGCCATCAAGCTGATGGTGAATGCCGATAATGCAGTGGATGCCGCTCATATGGAGCGCTGCCCCCTGCCCTTCCTCTCCTCCATGGTAGACGATTGCATCGCCCGCGGAAAATCCATGCAGGAAGGCGGCGCCATCTATAATTTTACCGGCCCTCAAGGATTTGGCATTGCCAATGTGGCCGATGCGCTTTATGCAGTAAATGAGCTGGTCTATAAGACCAAAGAGGTAACCTTGGAGGAATATGCCGATGCCCTTCGCAATAATTACGGCATGCCCTATAGCGATGAATATGCAAAGACCCTTACCATCGACGTTGTAAAGGAAATTACCGCCCAAGGAATCGAAATCAAAGAAGAGCAGATCAAGGAGATCTTTATCCAGATCAAGCAAAATGATATTGATGAGGCCAAGAAGGCAAAATATCAGGCTCTGCTTCAAAAGATCAAGTCTCTGCCCAAATTCGGCAACGATATTGACGAAGTGGATTTCTTCGGCAGAGAAGCCGCCTATACCTATACCAAGCCGGTAGAAAAATATGAAAATCCCAGAGGCGGAAAATACCATGCAGGGCTCTACCCTGTATCGGCGAATGTACCCTTGGGCATGCAGACCGGCGCTACTCCCGACGGCCGTTTGGCAGGCACTCCCGTAGCGGATGGCGTATCCCCTGCAGCAGGAAGCGATGTAAACGGGCCGACCGCCGCCGCCAATTCCGTAGCAAAGCTGGATCACGGCATTGCTTCCAACGGCACCCTTTTCAATATGAAATTCCATCCTTCCGCTCTTAAAGGTGCATCCGGCATTGAAGGCTTTATTGCCCTTATTCGTGCTTATTTTGATCAAAAGGGCATGCATATGCAATTCAACGTAGTAAGCCGCGAGACCTTGAGAGATGCGCAGAAGCATCCTGAAAATTATAAAAGCCTTGTGGTTCGGGTGGCAGGCTACAGTGCCCTTTTTACCACCCTCTCCAAGACCTTGCAGGATGATATTATCAACAGAACCGAGCAGGGAGGATTCTAATGTCGGACTATTTGAATGTATCCGGCAGAATTTTCGATATTCAGAAATTCTCTGTCCACGACGGGCCGGGGATCCGCACCATCATCTTTCTCAAAGGATGCGCCCTTCGATGCAGATGGTGCTGCAATCCCGAATCCCAAAAATTCGAAAAGCAGACCATGCTGCAAAACGGGGAAGAGAAGATCATCGGCCGCGATATTACGGTAGCGGATGTAATGCAGACCGTAAAGCAGGATCTGCCCTATTATCGGCGGTCGGGAGGCGGGATGACCCTCTCCGGCGGGGAGATGCTTTGCCAAAGTGAATTTTCCTATGCCCTCTTAAGGTGCGCCAAAGAGCAATCCATCAATACAGCCGTAGAGAGTACCGGCTTTGCCACCTTCGATAAAATTGAGAAGATGCTCCCCTATATTGATACCTTTATGATGGATATTAAGCATACAGACAGCCAAAAGCACAAAGAATTCACAGGGCAGGCCAACGAACTGATTCTCGAAAATGCTGCCAAAATTGCAAAACGCGCAAAAAAACTGATTATTCGCGTGCCGGTAATCCCCACATTTAATGATACCGAGGAGGAGATTGCCGCCATTGCTCGCTTTGCCGCAGGGCTTGATCGGGTAAAAGAGATTCACCTTCTTCCCTATCACCGCCTTGGTAAAGACAAATACGATGGCTTAGGGAGAGAATATCTCATGGGAGATCTCCCTTCTCCCACCGATGAAAAAATGCAACAACTCAAAGCCGCGGCTGAAGGCTGCGGGCTAATCTGCAAGATAGGAGGTTAAATCCGATGAACCAAGAATTATCATATCAAGATAAAATGCGGATCGTGCAGGAGCTTGTGCCGGGGAAGCAGATCACCATTGCTCATGTGATTGCCAATCCCGATGAGATCCTTTATCGCAAGCTGGGGCTTGATCCTGCGGTGGAATATTCCAAGACGGCCATCGGCATTGTAACCATGTCTCCTGCGGAGACCGCCATCATTGCAGGTGATATCGCCATTAAATCCTCAGCGGCAGAGCTGGGCTTTGTAGACCGATTCAGCGGCACTCTGATTGTAACCGGAACCATCTCCGATGTGGAGGCATCCTTGAGCGCATTAGTGGATTATTGCCGGGATACTTTGGGCTTCACTGTCTGCCCCATTACCAAGACATAATGAAAAAATTAATCTTGATGGGCAGAAGCGAAAGCGGCAAGACCACCCTTACGCAGGTATTGCGAGGAGAGGCCATCAGCTACGATAAGACCCAATACATTAAATTTGAGAATCATCTGATTGATACACCGGGAGAATATGCCCAAACCCAGCATTTGGGCCGCGCCCTCGCTCTTTATTCCTATGAAGCGGATATGGTAGGGCTGCTGATCTCTGCGACCGAGCCCTATTCCCTCTTCCCCCCTTGCATTACCTGCATGGTCAATCGAGAGGTGATCGGCATTGTAACCAAATCGGAGCAGCAAGGGGCCAACCCCGATCGAGCAGAAAATTGGCTGCGCCTTTCCGGCTGCAAAAAGGTCTTTCGCATCGATTCGGTTACCGGCTACGGCATCAACCAACTGATTCAATACTTAAATCAATAAAAAATACGCAGAAACACAGAAAAAAGCAGAAAAACAGATTGACTTTCTCTGTTATATATATTATAATTAAGAAGGTAAATACTGTGAAATCATTTTCAAATATAAAGAAGAATGGAGCGATAGAAATGAACATCAATTCCCAAAATGTGGAGCAGATCGTGCGTCAGGTTCTCCAAGAGATGGGCGGGGCCTCTGCCGGCGAAAGCAAAAGCGCCAAGAGCGGCCCGATCCCCGAAAAGAGCCGTGTGGCAATGCTTACCGCACTGGAGCACTACGATATCAAGGAATACCCCATCCCCCAGCTTGGCGATGACGATATCCTTGTAAAGGTAGAAGGCTGCGGTATCTGCGGCACCGACGCTCATGAATTCAAGAGAGATCCCTTCGGGCTGATTCCCGTGGTATTGGGCCATGAGGGTACCGGCGAGATCGTCAAAATGGGTAAAAACGTGAAGAAGGACAGCGCAGGAAAAGACCTGAAGGTCGGCGATAAGATCGTTACCAGCTGCATCTTCTACGATAACCCCGAGATTACCATGTATGACCTGAATAAGCAAAACATCGGCGGTGCGGATGTATATGGCCTGCTCCCCGATGATGATACCCACCTCAATGGCTGGTTTGCTGATTACATGGTTGTAAGAGGCGGCTCCTCTGTATTCAATGTAAGCGACTTGAGCTTGGAGGATCGCATCCTCATCGAGCCTTGCGCTGTATTGATCCATGCAGTAGAGCGGGCGAAGACCACCGGAATCCTGCGCTTCAACAGCCGCGTAGTGGTGCAGGGCTGCGGCCCCATCGGCTTGATCTGCATCGCAGTACTCAGAACCATGGGTGTTGAAAACATTGTAGCAGTAGACGGAGAAGATAAGCGCCTGCAATTTGCCAAAGAAATGGGCGCCTCCGGCACTGTAAACTTCAAGAACCACAATGGCATCGAGGCTCTTACCGAGGGTGTGAAGGATGCTTTCGGCGGGTATCTTGCTGATTTTGCATTCCAATGCACCGGTTCTCCCATCGCTCACAGCAATATTTATAAATTCATTCGTCTCGGCGGCGGGCTTTGCGAGCTTGGCTTCTTCATCAATGGCGGCGATGCAACCATCAATCCCCATTTCGATATCTGCGCCAAAGAGATTACCACTGTAGGCTCTTGGGTTTATACCCTGCGGGATTATGCCACCACCTTTGATTTCCTCAAGAGAGCAAAGGGCATCGGCCTTCCCATGCATAAGCTGATCACCCATAAGTATCCCCTCTCTCAGATCAACGAGGCTCATCAGACCAATCTGAAGATGGAAGGCTTAAAGATCGCAATCATCAATGAGTAATTAATTAAAAGATATATTGGAGGTAACGAAAAATGGCACTTGAAGCATTAGGTATGATCGAGACCCGCGGCTTGGTAGCCGCAGTAGAAGCTGCCGACGCAATGGTAAAGGCTGCTAATGTGCAGCTGATCGGCACCGAGAAGATCGGCTCCGGCTTGGTAAGCGTAATGGTACGCGGCGATGTAGGCGCAGTGAAGGCTGCTACCGAAGCCGGTGCAGTAACCGCCGCTCAGCTGGGCGAGCTGGTTGCAGTGCATGTGATTCCCCGTCCCCATGGTGATGTGGAGAAGATCCTGCCCAAATTTTAAGCAGGCGGTGATTGAAAATGGCTGAACAAAAATCTGCAGCAAAAAAT
This sequence comes from Clostridia bacterium, assembly GCA_017436525.1. Classification (GTDB taxonomy): domain Bacteria; phylum Bacillota; class Clostridia; order Oscillospirales; family QAKW01; genus QAKW01. The sequence goes on from JAFSCX010000009.1 coordinate 23,177, forward strand.
TCCACCGCAACTACCCCTAAAAAGGCAACAACAGCCCCTAAGGCTGATGCAGCAAAGAAAGAAAATACACAAGTAACAAAGACCAACAATCTCAAGGAGGAAAAGAGAATGGCACAAGAAGCATTAGGTATGATCGAGACCCGCGGTTTGGTAGCAGCGATTGAGGCTGCTGATGCAATGGTAAAGGCTGCTAACGTGCAGCTGATCGGCACCGAGAAGATCGGCTCCGGTTTGGTAAGCGTAATGGTACGCGGCGATGTAGGCGCTGTAAAGTCTGCTGTTGAAGCCGGCGGCGCTGCTGCTCAGAGACTGGGCGAGATCATCGCAACCCATGTAATCCCCAGACCCCATGGTGATGTAGAGAAGATCCTGCCCTCCATCAAATAAGAATCTTCCGCGGAAGGTGAAGCAGGTATGATCGTAGGTAAAGTAGTAGGCAGCGTTGTTGCCACCCGAAAGAACGAAAATCTGACGGGAAATAAATTTCTGATTGTAGAGCCGTATAAGAATATGGCAGGAAACGGACGGATCGTTGCCATTGATAACGTGGGCGCCGGTATCGGCGAAAACGTATTAGTGGCCACCGGCAGTGCAGCAAGAATCGGCTGCAATGCAAAGGGTTCTCCGATTGATGCCGCCATTGTCGGCATCATTGACGACGCGATCGGACTGGAGTAATTTATGCAATTAGAAGCTTTAGCGAAAATTTTAAGGGAGAACGGCATCGTCGGAGCAGGCGGTGCCGGATTCCCGGCTTATGCCAAATTGGATGCAAGGGCAGATACCATCATTCTCAATTGCGCAGAATGTGAGCCCCTTTTCAAGGTCCATCGGCAGATGTTGGAGCAATTCGCATATGAAATCGTATGCGCTTTTTCCACTGTCGCCGATGCTGTCGGAGCAGAGCGTGCCATTATCGGCCTTAAGCCCTCTTATAAGGGCGCGGCTGATGCAGTCATGGCGGTCTCCGAAGCCTTTCCAAAGGTCTCCATCTCCTATTTACCGGAGATCTATCCCGCAGGAGATGAAGTCATCCTTACTTATGAAACCACCGGCAGGAGCATTAAGGCCGGCAATCTCCCCATCTCTGTGGGAGTTACGGTTTTTAATGTTGAAACCATGCTGAATATCTATAGAGCCTTAAATGAAAAAGCGGCTGTTACCCATAAATATGTAATGGTGGCAGGCGAGGTTGCAGAGCCTAAGATCCTAAAGGCGCCCATCGGCATCTCCTTTAAGGAATTGGTAGATCTCTGCGGCGGCTCTTTGATAAAAGACCCGTCCTATTTGATCGGCGGGCCCATGACCGGTACCATCGGTACTGCGCATGGATTCGTTACGAAAACAACCAATGCGGTGATTTTACTGCCGCAGGATCATTATATAGTCCAGAGAAAGACCGTGAAGGCCAATATCGGCATCAAGCGGGCCATGAGCGCCTGCTGCAGCTGCAGAATGTGCACCGATTTATGCCCCAGAAATCTGATGGGGCACCCCATCGATCCTCAAGGCTTTATGCACAGCATTTCTCAAAATAAGGTATTGGATTCCACTCCCTTTCTCAATACCTTCTCATGCTCTCAATGCGGGCTTTGCGAAATGTATTCCTGCATGCAAGGGCTCTCCCCCGCCACTCTGATCGGGGAATATCGCGCAGGCCTTCGGGCCAAGGGGATCACCCCGCCCAAGGAACCTGCCTATAGCGGAGTTTCCGATAAGCGAGATTATCGCACAGTCCCCGTCTCCCGCCTTGTACGGCGATTGGGGCTGAGCAAATATAATATTGAAATCCCCTTTAAGGAGATGGATATAAAATCCAAGCGGCTGCGGATTCTTCTCAGCCAAAATATCGGTGCGCCTTCCGAAGCGATTGTAAAAAAAGGCGAAATGGTTGAGCAGGGGCAGATGATTGCCGCCGCTCCCGAAGGAAAATTGGGTGTGGCAATCCACTCCCCCATGGCAGGCAAAATAGCCGAAGTAACAAGCAAATTTATCATGATAGAAAAGGGCAGGAACTAAACTATGGCAAAATCAATCGGTATGATCGAATATACCACCGTATCCACCGGTATACGGGCTGCAGATACCTTGGTCAAGACCGCTGAGGTGGAGATCATTGAGGCGCAGGTGGTATGCCCCGGCAAATATATTGTCATTATCTCCGGTGAACTCAGCGCCATTCAGGCCTCTGTCGAGGCGTGCAAAGGCCTTTGCGGAGATAAAATGATTGATAGCTTTGTATTGGGCAATGTTCATGAGGGCGTGTTCCCCGCCATTTATGCTACGGTAGAGGTAGAGAATCCCCGTGCATTGGGCGTTCTTGAGACCTTTTCCGGCGCCACTGCCATTGTGGCCGCAGATGCTGCCGCAAAGAGCGCAGATGTAACCTTGGTGGAGCTGAGAATCGCAAGAGGAATGTGCGGAAAATCTTATATGCTCCTCACCGGCGAGGTGGCCGCAGTATCTGCCGCCATTGAAAACGCCCAAGCCGCCGCAGGCGAGCGTGGGATGCTGCTGGATTCTTCGGTAATCCCCAATCCCGATCCCAAGCTTTGGGAAAAGATTCTTTAATCACTCTTTAAGGAAAGGTTGTTGCAAACATGAAAATGGATGAAAAGCAAATCAGCGAGATTGTAAAAAATGTAATCAACAGCATGGCAGGTGAGCAAAAGACCACCGCCGCTGCAAGCAACTATAAAGGCGTTTTCGCCACCATGACCGAGGCTCTTGAGGCGGTCAACCAAGCTTATAAAAAATATCGCAGCTATTCGGTTGCTCAACGGGAGCAGATGATTCAAAAGATCCGCGAGCTGACTTTGAATGAGGCTGAAGAGCTGGCCAAGCTCGGCGTAAGCGAGACCGGCATGGGCAGAGTATCCGATAAAATCATCAAGCATCAGCTGGTAGCCAACAAGACCCCCGGCACGGAGGATCTGAAGCCCGGCGTTATGACCGGTGATAGCGGCCTTACCTTGGTGGAGATGGCACCCTACGGGGTTATCGGAAGCATCACTCCTTCCACCAACCCCAGCGAGACAGTAATCTGCAACTCCATTGGTATGATCGCAGCAGGCAACGGCGTTGTATTCAATCCTCATCCCAATGCTTGCAAGACGGCCAACTATGCGGTGGATCTTGTCAACCGCGCCATCGTTGCAGCGGGCGGGCCTGAAAACTTGGTGGTATCAGTAGAGAAGCCTACCATGGATACCTCCAAGGAAATGATGAACTCCCCCATTGTACGGATGTTGGTTGCCACCGGCGGCCCAGGGGTTGTACGCACCTTGCTCTCTTCCGGCAAAAAGGCCATCGGCGCAGGTGCGGGAAATCCGCCTGTAATCGTAGACGAAACTGCCGACATTAAGAAGGCGGCAAGAGACATTGTGGCAGGAGCCAGCTTTGATAATAATCTCCCCTGCATTGCGGAAAAAGAATGCTTTGCAGTCGATTCCATTGCCAGCCAACTGATCGCTTCCATGCAGGAAGCAGGCGCTTATCTGCTCAAAGGCAAGGAAATCGACGCTTTGGTTAAGCTTGCTCTTATTGAGAAAGACGGCAAGTATTCCATCAATAAAAATTGGGTCGGCAAAGATGCAGGTCGCTTCCTGAAAGAGCTTGGTATTCAATCCGATGCCCGCCTGATCATCTGCGAAACCGATGCATTGCATCCTTTTGTGCAGGTAGAAATGATGATGCCCATCCTCGCAGTTGTGCGGGTGGCCGATATTGATGAAGCCATTGAAAAGGCTGTCGCTGCAGAGCATGGCAACCGCCATTCCGCTCATATTCATTCCAAGAATGTGGATCACCTCACTCGATTTGCAAGAGAGATAGAGACCACCATCTTTGTAAAAAATGCGCCTTCCTATGCCGGAATCGGCGCAGGTGGCGAGGGCTATACCACCTTTACCATCGCAGGTCCCACCGGTGAAGGCCTTACCGCTACTCATTCCTTTACCCGCCAACGCCGTTGTGTAATGGTAGACGGGCTTCACATTGTATAAGGATAAGGAGACAATTATGAATGCTTTGGGCATGATTGAAGTATATAGCTTCACGACAGCAGTCTGCGCCGCTGATGTGGCTGCTAAGGCTGCAAATGTGAAGGTGATTGCTTTTGATAGAACAAGACCGGTTAGCGAGGCTGTCCCTGCGCCTTTGGTCATGCAGGTGAAAATAGAGGGCGATAATGCCGCAGTGCGGGCAGCTGTTGATGCGGCCAGCGATTTCGCCAAGGATGAGGGCACTTATATCATCTCTCATGTGAATGCACGCCCCGATACCGAGACAGAGAAGATGGCTTATCTTCTGGATATCAATAAAGATAAATATAATAAAAAACTCCCCAAAAATTTCCTTGGTGCAGAGCTTGAGATCCAAGAACCTGATTTTTCCATCGGGCTTTTGGAGGTCTCCGGCCTTGTGGCTTCTATCTCGGGCCTTGATGCCATGCTGAAAGCGGCCAATGTGCGCCTGATCCATACCGAGAAGCGGCTGGGCGGCCGATTGGTAACCTTGATTATCAAAGGCAATGTATCGGCGGTCAAGGCTGCAGTAGAAGCAGGAATTGAGGCGGCAAAGCCTTTAGGAAAAATCCACGGCAACGCAGTGATCCCCCGCCCCCACGGCGAGATTATGAAATTTTTCGATTATGATGTATAAGGAGGAGCACTATGCTTGCTCTTGAAAGACAAAAAAGGATCCTCGAAATATTAAGCATTGAAGGCGCGGTCATGGTAAGCAAGCTCAGCCAAGAGCTTGCGGTTACCGAAGAGACGGTGCGCCGCGATCTTGAAAAGCTGGAAGCCAAGGAGATGCTTCGCCGCACCCATGGCGGCGCTCTGCCCATTGATGAAGGAAACTATGAATTTTCTCTTGAGAAAAGAAAGGCCCTGAATGTTGAGGCAAAGCAGGCAATGGCCCGCAAAGCCGCGCAGTTTGTGGCGATGGGCGATACAATTTTCTTAGATGCATCTACCACGACCTTTTACCTTGCAAAAGAAATTAAAAACATGAAAAATGTAACCATCATCACCAACTCCATTCGAGTCATCAATGAGCTGAGCGGTATTGATGGAATCAAGGTGATCGCTGTAGGCGGAATTGTGAGCAACAATCAATCATTGGTCGGCTCTATGGCGGTTAATTATATTACCGAGAATTACTTTGCCGATAAAATGTTTTTCTCCAGCCGCGGTATCGGTGATAACTCGATCATCTTAGAAAGCAATGAGCAAGAATGCTTTATCAAGCAAAGCATGCTCAAGAATTCCCGTATTCGCTATTATCTTTGCGATAAATCAAAAATCGGCAAAGTGGGCTGCATGAGGCTTGCCTCTTTTGAGCAGATCAACCATCTGATTACCGATGCTGAAATCCAAGGCTCTTTGAAGGATACTTTGGAAGAATATAATGTAAAGGTCATCAACGTCTGACTTAAATTCGTTTCAGGAGGAAAGCCATCATGCTGGTTAATATGAACGAAGTATTGAGACCTGCAAAGAAAAATCATTATGCAGTCGGTCTTTTCAATGCTGTAAATCTGGAGCTTGCCCGCGGCATTATCGCCGCCGCAGAAGCGACTCGCTCCCCTGTTATCATGGGCACCGCCGAGGTATTGCTTCCTTACGGCCCTCTTGAAGAGGTATCCTACTACCTCATCCCCATGGCAAAGAAGGCAAATGTACCGGTGGTGGTTCATCTGGACCATGGCTTATCTTATGATACCTGCGTGAAAGCTTTAGAACTTGGTTTTACCTCTGTTATGTATGATTGCTCCACCGATCGCTATGAGGAAAATGTCCGCAAAGTGGCAGAGATGGCAAAGATCGCCCATTCCTATGGCGCTACCATTGAAGGAGAACTCGGCCATGTGGGCGATAATGAAGGCTCTGCAGAAGGCAGCGATCATATGGATGATCCTTCTAAATTCTTCACTGATCCCTCTTTGGCAAAGGACTTTGTGGAAAAAACCAATGTGGATGCTTTGGCAATCGCCGTAGGCAACGCCCACGGTGCTTATAAGCTTCCTCCCAAGCTTGATTTTGAGCGGATCAAGACCATAGCCAAGACCATTGATGTACCCTTGGTGCTCCATGGTGGTTCCGGCTTGACCGATGATGATTTCCGCCAAGCAATTAAAGACGGGATCAGCAAGGTTAATATCTTCACCGATATCAATATTGCCGCAGTCAAGGCTGAATTCCAGCGCTTTACCAGCATGGATAAGGGGTTAATTGATTTGATCCCCGCCGCAGTTGAAGCAGTAAAGCAAGAGACCATGAAGAAGATGAAGCTCTTCTCCAGCGACGGCAAGGCCGATTTCGGCGCCGGTGCAAGCCAGACAGATATAGAGATGATCACAAAGCTTGTAGCAGCCGAGGTTGCCAAATACTTAAATAAATAATTTCAAAAAGCCTTGGATCTAAAAATTCCAAGGCTTTTGCTGATTTTATTATATTTTTTGATCAAATAATTATAAAAATATATAAAATTCCATGATATAATGATGAAAAAAGAAAGGAGCGGAACCAATGATTAAAATTCCTTCTATTCCACTACATAAAGAAAGACCTCTTTCCTCATTTATGAATAAAAAGGAGTCTTTTTCGTTGACCTATAAAGGCTATCGTGCCTTCATCAACGAAAAAGAATGCCCGGTGCGCCAATGCCGCGTTTCGTCCATGCCCTTCAATCAATCCTGGCCCGGATATCAGCGCCCACTCAATCAATCAGAAGAAGCGGGATACATCACTTTCTCTGCTGATGAAGCGGTAGAAATTGCGGTAGAATGTGCTCAAAAATTTGATAGAGCAATGATCCGCCCTCTTTCTAAGAAAGTATCTATTCGGCAAGAAAATCAAACAGTATATTTCACCTTAACTGAAGCAGGCGGCTATGTATTAGAACTGGATGATGAGCATCAGCCTCTACACATCTTTTTCAATCCCATCAAAACCTATACTGAAAAAGCAACCTATCATTTTGGACCGGGGCTTCATTTCCCCGGCACTATCGAACTTTTTGATAATGATAGCGTCTATATCGATGAAGAAGCCATCGTTTTTGGCTCGATTTGGTCCAAAGGAGCCAAAAATGTTCATATTTACGGAGGCGGAGTTCTCAATGGGATTGGAGAGCAACGATTTTTAGAGCATTGCTACGAGCCTTTTACCAAAGGCACACTACGCCTTTATAACTGTGAAAACATCTTGATTGAGGATATTATCCTGCAGGATTCCGCTTGCTGGGTTTTGGCCCTTTTTGACTGCAAAAATGCAAAGATCAGCGGCATCAAGGAGATTGGAAATTGGCGCTATAATACCGATGGAATCGATATTACCAATACATCAAATGTTGAGATCCGTAATTGCTTTATCCGCGTATTTGATGATGGCATTACCATCAAAGGAATCTACGGCCATGATAAGCCGGTTGAAAATATTACCATTGAAAACTGTATTTTATGGTGTGGATGGGGCAGAACCTGCGAGGTCGGCTTAGAAACTGATGCTCCCCTATTCAGAAATATCACCTTCAAAAATTGCGATCTAATCCATAATTCCAAAGTTGCAATCGATATTCAAAATGGATCAGGTGGCGAAATTTGCAAAATTACCTTTGAGGATCTGCGGGTGGAATATCAAGCTGGCACACAGCCTGAAATTATTCAGAAACGGATTGATCAAGTCTATCAGCCGCAAGGAATCGGAGTTCCGGAGCTGATTGTTGCCGAAAATAAGGATTGGAGCAATTCCGGAAAATTCGGCGCAATCCATGATATTCATTATAAAAACATTCAGGTTTATGCAGAAAGCGGAGTGCCTGCACCGGGAGTGAAATTCTGCTCCAGAAGCGAGCAAGTGATTTTGAAAGACTTTTGGATCGATGGAATCTATTGGAACGACAAAGCGGTGTCCCTTGATTTCTTCAAAACAACAGTTGAAAATGCAATGGGGATCCACGAAAACTTAAAATAAAACCAAAAGAGGGAATTAAAAATTCAAATTGAATTTTTAATTCCCTCTTTTATAAAGAAATCTTTTTGAAAAGCCCCATTAGAGACGGAATCAAAATCAATTGCAGCAAAATGCCCGGAAAGGCATCAATAAAGCCGCCGGCCAGAAAAGCATGGAATGTAAAGGATTGATGAGCAAAACCAAGCAGAGCCGCCTTTAAGAGGCCCCAGACAAGCCTTCCGGCGATCATCGAAAGCAACAGGGAGGCATATAACCAGCATAGATTTTTTCGCCGCCCTTTTTCGTAGAGCATGCCTAAAGTAAATCCGTAAGTAGCCAGCTCCCCTGCCATCCAGACCGCCGCAGGATAAATCGGAGGCATCCCGAATAGTGCCGAGCGCAAAAAGGGCAATATCAAGCCCGTAGAAAGGCCGTAATAGGGGCCGCAAACCAAGCCGCAAAGCATGATTACAAGATGCATGGGAAGCAGCGAATCACCGATTTCTTTCATCTGGGCCGTAAAAAGCGGCAGTATCATTCCGAGAGACAAAAATACGGCAGAAAATATGAGTTTTTTTAATTTTGATCTTTTATTGGCCATTATTGGAACCTTCTTCCTGCTCAGCAAGGCCGCCGATGATGGGCCGCCGCGCACTCCTTGCTCCCGCGCAACTTCCATTGCGTCTTCATCATCACAACCATCGAATTCTTATTTATCGGTTAAATTATAGCATGAATTTAAAAACAAATCAACGCAAAGCGTTGTATATTATCGCAACGAATGTAGCACATGTAATCAAGCCGAAAAAATGCACCTTGCGGTGATGACATACACCCTAAAGCGTGATTACATTCCGCTAACGCGGATTACATACCAAGCCTTCGGCTTTGATAAAAATAAGACAGTCCGAAGACTGTCTTATTTTTGGCGGAGATGTGGGGATTTGAACCCCAGCGCCGGCAGAACCGACCTACCGGATTTCGAATCCGGACCCTTCAACCACTTGGGTACATCTCCAAATCGCATGTATTATACCATAAACGCAAAGCGTTTTGGTATAATCGTCCATCATTTTCGGTTGCCTGCCGTGCAGGCGAAAAAATCGGACATCCTATAATATCCGCAAAAACCGGCAACCAATGATTCCGGCAGGTGCTTATGCGGATATTATACCATAAACGCAAAGCGTTTTGGTATAATCGTCCATCATTTTCGGTTGCCTGCCATGCAGGCGAGAAAATCGGACATCCTATAATATCCGCAAAAACCGGCAACGAATGATTCCGGCAGGTGCTTGTGCGGATATTATACCACATCTCGTTTTGGGTTGCAAGGGAATTTCATATTTTTTTATCCAACGCCATACAATGAACCATGAAACGAATCATTCTATTTATTTTTATTGCGCTTTCGCTCTCCCCCATCGCCTTCGCCGCCATCGGAAAACAAGGATTGATTATCAACGGCGGAATCGAATCCATAACGCTCCAAAAAGGAGAGCGAATCCGCCTTAGAGTGCGGGACAAAACAACCAATCTGCCTGTATTAAAAGATCTCTCATTTTCTTCCGATAACGATCTCATTGCATCCATCGATGAAGATAGCGGCATCTTACGGGCAAATTCTATCGGTACCACCTACATCTCTATTATGCGGCCCAATGGAAATGGTGCGGCAATCGCTGTATGCGTAGTAGCAAAAGAAAAAAAGCCTTCCCCTTTTTACCTTTTCTTCATTTTAGGCCTTGGCGCCTTAACGGGATTCATTCTTCGCAATCAATTTTGATATCATGATATCATGATATCAAAATTGATTGCTGCGTTTTCATCTTCTAAAAAAAGGTTGCAGAAACAAATGTTTCTGCAACCTTTCCAGCGGGACAAAAAACTCCTGCGGAGTTTTTTGACACGCTGGGAGACTCTCAAAAAAGAGTGCAGATTTCGTCGATCTGTTCTCGTCGGCGTACACAGGTACGGCAGAGAGCAGATCGGCGGAAAGCAGAAAATTTTAATCAAAAATCCGCATGATGATGCGGATTTTTTCCTTATAA
>JAFSCX010000053.1 GCA_017436525.1 Clostridia bacterium
GAGGCCAAGGCCTCAAGGCGCCGATTCTTTCTTCTTCTTAGTTATTGCAGCAGCAACACCAGATCAGGATGATAGCGAGAATCACCAGCAGGCAACCGTTGTTCTCAAAGAGATCATTAAAGCAACCACACATGAGCTTACCCTCCTTCAACGCTTATTTGCTTTATCCTATGAAGGAAGGAAAAAGAGTGTTACAGAAAGGAAAACCCATGGCAGAAAAAATTTATTCCATTAAAATTAAAGAGGCCTTTTCCGCCAAGAAAGGATGCCCTATCTGCGCCTTACGGGCCCAATTAGAGCAGGATGAAACCGAGCGCATTTTGGGCGCCTCTATGATGGAGCCGGATATCCGCAAAGAGACCAACCGCAAGGGTTTTTGCAAAAACCATCTTCAAACCCTCTTTGCGGCAGGCAATAAGCTTCCCTTGGCGCTGATGCTCTCCACCCATCTGGCGGAGGCGGAAGAGCGGCTTTTCAAAAAAACTGCCGCCCCCTTTTCTAAAAATCCGGACCCAAAAAAGCTCAAAGAGGCCTATTCCACCGCCCGCAAAAGCTGCTATCTTTGCTCTCGCATGGGCGAATTTATGAATCGGGTATTGGATAATCTTTGCTATTTATATCAAACCGATCGGGATTTTCAAAAGCTTTTTGAAGAGCAAGAGTATTTCTGCGAAACCCACAGCCTTCGGTTACTGGATGCCTCTGAAAAATATCTCGGCAAAAAAGAGCGGGCTGCTTTCTCTGCCGCTTTGGCCGAGATCAACCGGCGCTATATTCAAAAGCTGCAGGAGGATCTGGATTGGTTTTGCAAAAAATTCGACTATCGCTATGAAAAGGAAGATTGGAAGGATGCGAAGGATGCGCCGGAGCGCGCCACCCGCTATCTTTCTTAATGATGGACCATGAATATGAAAAAAGAGCGGGTTACCCCCGTCTATTACCCTAAAAACGAAGAACTTTTTTCAGCGATCCTCCATGGAATCGGCGCTCTTTTCGGCATCTTTGCCCTCTGCTATACCATCATGCTCTCCGCCGAGAGCGGAAGCGCCGTCTCCTTATCAGCCTCTATCATCTATGGGGTATCGCTCATTATTACCTATACCTTTTCCACCCTCTCCCATGCCCTCTGCCCCAAGGGTGCCAAAAAGGTCTTTCGGGTGCTGGAGCATAATTCCATCTTTTTGCTGATCGCAGGTACTTATACCCCCGTAACCCTGCTGATTCTGAAAGGAGCATTCGGCTGGGTGATCTTTGGTATTCAATGGATCATCGCTATTTTAGGCATTATCTTTAATTCGATTGCTCTGAATCGATTCAAAAAGCTTTCCTTAATTATATATATCGCCATGGGCTGGCTGATCATCATTGCCGCCTTCCCCCTGCTGCATCAGATGGCCCCTTCCGATCTGATCTATCTATTGGGCGGCGGTATATTTTATACTGCCGGAGCAATCTTCTATCGCATCGGAAAAGCCGGAATGCATGCCATATGGCATCTTTTCGCGTTGGTTGGATCTATTTTGCAATTCTTTGCTATTCACTCTTATCTCCGCTAATATGTTTATAGATAAAAAGCACCGCTTTTTCAAAAGAAAAGCGGTGCTTTTTAATTCAAAAAGTTACAAGTTTGTAACTTTTTCATCTAAAAAACTTGACAAATACCGATTTTGCCGTTATACTGTGTTACGGTTTTGTAATCATTTCTCTCAAAAATGTAATACAATTCCCAATCTTTGCATATTTTGAATCAAAGGATCCAAAATAAGGATAGTCCTCTATCACGAAAAGGAGAATTTATAATGAACAACGCAAAGGAAAAGCTCCTGCAGCTTTGCAAGAGCCTCCTCCGAAAAGCAAAGCAGCTTCTTGCCGCTTGCCCCAAGGGTACGGACTTTGCCGCAAACATTCGCAAGCAGCTTTCCGCTGCAAAACCCTTTTGCAAAAAAGCAATTCAGTTTATCGGCAACCATCGGGTACCCGTTACTGCTCTTTCCGCAGTATTGACCCTTTCTATGCTGATGTCGGTGATCACCGTAAGCATTCGAAAGATCCATGTAATCGATAACGGTGAATTGGTCCAATCTTACCATGGCATCCTCTTTGATGAAGAGGCCATTTTAGAAAAGACCGGCCTTCTTCTTCATGAAAAGGATCAGATGATCATCGAAGAGAAAGGCAGCGAAATTTCCGCCACCATCCTTCGGGCCTTCCCCGTAACCTTTAAGGCAGACGGGCAATCTCATAAGGTATTGGTTGTGGGCGGCAGTGTGGAAGAAGCCATGAAGGAAGCAGGCCTTACCTTAGGCACCCATGATACCCTGAGCGCTTCCTTGGATGAGGCAGTATTCAAGGATATGACCATCACCCTTGATCGAGTAACCATCGAGACCGTTGAGGAGACGGTTGAGGTAGCTTATGAGACCATCAAGAAAAAGACCGATTCCCTCTATAAAGGCCAGACTAAAGTAGCGCAAGAGGGGAAGAACGGCAAAAAGCTTGAGACCTATACCGTTACCTATACCAACGGCAAGGAAAGCAAGAGAGAGCTGATCTCTTCGGAGGTTTTGGAAGAGGCGCAAGAGAAGGTCGTATTGGTAGGCACCAAGATCCGCTCCAGCTTCAAAAAGACTGCCTCTACCCCTACCACCTATAAAAAAGCCATTGCCATGGAAGCCACCGCATATGTAGAAGGCGGCTACACCGCCTCCGGTTTGCCTGCAAAGGTTGGGGTCGTAGCGGTAGATCCCAGAGTGATCCCCTTGGGGACCAAGGTCTATGTTGAGACCACCGACGGCAAATATATCTACGGCACTGCCATCGCTGCCGATACCGGCGGTGCGATCAAGGGCAATAAGATCGATATCTGCGTTGCCTCCCGCTCTGAAGCCTATCGCTTCGGAAGAAGAACGGTTAATGTCTATATTTTAGGATAAAAAAACTTCGCTTGGGTATACCAAGCGAAGTTTTTTATTGCGGGAAAACCACGATCGCTTTGAGAAGGTCGCCGTCCGTTTCGATTTTGAGAATTGCTCCTTGCAGCTCGCAAAGGCTGCGGGCAATGGAAAGCCCAAGGCCGCTTCCTTCGGTATTGCGGGAGCTATCCCCGCGGACAAACCGCTCCATCAGTTCCTCTCCCGACCGAGGCAGGGGAGCCTTGGAGATATTGCGGAAGATGATCTCCACCTTCTTCTCTTGCTTTATAAGATCGATATAGACCCGTGTATCCCTTTGCGCATATTTACAAATATTGCTCATGAGATTATCTAAGATGCGCCAAAAATGGCGGCTATCAGCCAATACCGTAACCTTCTCCTCCGGCTGGCGCAGCACCAATTCCAGCTGCGCCTTAGAGAGACGCTCATCATATTCTCCGGCAAGCTGCGTCAATAATACCCCTGCATCGCAAGGCTCCTTCCGAACCGGCAGATTGCCGGTAGAGGCTTTGGATGCTTCCATCAGATCTTCGATCAGCTTTTTGAGCCTTGCCGCCTGCCGCTCCAATACCGCCGCATATTCCTTAAGCTTTTCATTGGGAAGCTCTTCTTTTTGGATCAGATCCACATAGTTGATGATTGAAGTCAGGGGCGTTTTAATATCATGGGAGACATTGGTGATCAGCTCTGTCTTGAATCGTTCGCTCTTCATCCGCTCCTCTACTGCATGATTGATTCCGAAGCGAATAGAATTCAAGGTGCCGCCAAAGGCCTTAAAATCCCCATGCATGCCGTCGGTCTCCACCTGATAGGAAAGATCCCCTTCGGCAATTCTTTGACCGCCCTTTTGCAGTTTTTTGAGGCATAAAGCAATATAAAGGATCAAGGGAATCAAGATAAATTTGCTTAAAAGCCACCAAAGCATCAGCGTCCCTCGGGCAGGCGCAATCAGAAGCGCCAGAAATTCAATGAAGGTCATTGCAGCCAAAACTCCCGCTGTGCGCCAGACCAAAGGAAGCTGCATCAGCAGCGCGATTCCCTTTTTGATTCCCTTTCCCAAAAAGCCAAATAGCATCCCGACCAATGTGCCGCTCCAGAAACGGCCCACTTTTATACGAGTAGCAAAGCTCATGGTATAAGAAAGAATCAGCAGAAGATCAAAGGCCGCCAGAAAGACGATCAAGCAAAGCAAAAGCTCTGTTGAAAAGGAAAGTTCCTGCAAATATTGTATTTCAAAAAAGAAAAGGAAGATCAAAAAGAGCGTATAGAGATCAAAAGGAATACGATCCATAAAATTCAATCGGGGCTCCTCGGCGCCTTCTCTATAGCCCGCACCGCCGTAAAGAAAGATCAGCAGAAAGATCAAAAGAAGGATTCCTCCCCCCAAGATCCCGAAAACCCAATAACGCATCCCATAGCAAAAAGCAATCCATTGCTCCCTTTGGCTGAAAAGATCCGGCTCCGCCGAATTATCGCATAGGTAGCCCTTGATCATCGTATAACCCTTTTCTGAGCGCTCGATCACTGTATCCTCCGTAAAAAGGACCTCCTGCCCGTCGTAAGTTCCTGCAAGACGCTCCCCTTTCTCGTTGAAGATCTCATAAAAATACCGCTCGGTTACCGGCGCATAATAAGCCAGACGATCCTCATAATAAGCATATTCCACATCCCAATTCTGCAAATCCAAAAGTCTTCGGATTTCCCGCGTATAGATCACCGCTTGAGATTTGGTGTAATATTCATTCTGGCCAAGATAGACCACGCCCACCGTGCTGAAAATCAGCGCCATCATCACAATCACCGCCAAGGTAAGGGCCACCGCCTTTGCCCAAAGTTTATGGGATAGTTCTCTCATCCTCTTGCCTCCATTTTATACCCTTGCGCCCAGACCACCTTCAAATAGCGGGGTTCAGCGGGATTGATCTCGATCTTCTCCCGCAGATGCCGGATATGGACCGCAACTGTGCTCTCTGCGCCATAAGGCTCATCCTGCCAAACGCGCTGATAAATTTCCTTTGGGGAAAGCACCTCTCCCGGATGACGCATCAAAAGTTTTAAGATCTCATACTCGGTGGGGGTAAGAGCCACCGCATCACCATCCACCGTAACCACCTTTGTTTTATCGTTCAAGGAGACTGTCCCTACCGTATAGACCCCGCTCTCCGTCGCAGCTGCCCCGCCGCCGAGCCGCAGATAACGGCGCAGCTGGCTTTTGACCCGCGCCAAAAGTTCTACCGGATTGAAGGGCTTGGTGATATAATCATCCGCCCCCATATTGAGCCCTAAAATCTTATCGGTATCTTCCCCTTTGGCGGTCAGCAAAATAATGGGAAGATTGCTCTCCTTGCGGATTTCTACCATGCCGGTGATGCCATCCATAATCGGCATCATAATATCCATCAGCACCAAATGAACCGTCTCCTTCCGCACAATGGAAAGAGCCTCTTCCCCGTTATAGGCGCATAAGGTTTCATACCCTTCTGCCTCTAAGTATATTTTCAGCGCTGCAACAATGTCTTTCTCATCGTCGCAGATTAAAATTCTTTGCATCCTTCTCACCTCTCCCCTATCATACCAAATCTCATATTAAATTAAAAGGGGGTAAATCTTTAAGAAACTTTTAAGAGCTTTTTGATATCATGATATCATGATATCAAAAAAAGAGAATCAGCCGAAGATTCGGCTGATTCTTAATAAATAAACAAGATGTCTTCTTTAATTAAATCGGCGTCGAAGCGAAAATGCGCGGTTACCTTAGCGCGGGGAAGATAATTCTCCTCGCGGACCGGCTGACCGCCGTTATGAATGATATATGGCTGCCCCTTCTTATTGCGCAGATTGGATACAATCCCGATATGCTTTGTCCCGTTGAAGACGACAATATCCCCCGGCTGCCACTGATCAATCTTTTCAATATCGGTAGTAAGCTCCTTGGCATAGGTCTTAAAAAAGATCAAAAGATTCTGTACTCGGCGAAAATCAATATTCGGATCCGGCTCCGCGATCTGAGGATAGCGATCGGGGTTTTGAGCGATATCCCAATCCACCATTTCCTTCAGGGAATAGCCCGCCTCTCGAAAGGCCCGCCATATCACATCGGTGCAGACGCCGATTTCTTCCGGCGGATAACCGCCTTTATAATAAGATCCATCATAGCGGGGATGGCGGATAGCCTCCAGCTTTGCTCCCGCCAGCAGATCCGCATAATCATCAATTCCATCGCCGTCAAAATCCACCGAGGATGCAGCGGTCTCGATTCCGAAATGCGCAGCGGTATAGGTCTTCAGCGGAAAATGGCCGAAATATTTCAGCAGCGCCATGCTTGCCAGCAACAATACCACAACCAAAGGAATCAGCCAATAGAGCGATTTTTTTATTCGTTTCATTCTCATCACCACCTTCTCCTATTTTGCCAAAAAAATCCTTAAGGTACAATAGTGAAAAGTATTAAGATTTTTATAAGAAAAAGCGGCCGTTCCCAAGAACGACCGCTTTTATTCTTAAAAGACTTAGGCCTCGATAGCCTCAGCGGGGCAAGCAGAAGCGCAAGCGCCGCAATCGATGCATTCATCTGCATTGATTACATACTTATCATCGCCGGCAGCGATAGCGCCAACGGGGCACTCAGCCTCGCAGGTACCGCAATTCAGGCAAGCGTCGGTAATAACATGAGCCATTTCAAAACACCTCCTTTAATTATTATCAATATACTATCACAGCAAAACGCTCTTTTCAAGCATTTTTTCAAAATTTATTCAGCGGGGGTTTTGGCCGCTTTTTTGGGATGGGGCTGCGGGTGCTTTGCGCCCTTTAATTCCTCCGCTTTATAGGTCTCGAAGGTAACGCTTCCATCCTCTTGGGGATAGCGCACCTTTACCGTACCTGCAAGGGCGGCAGTCTCTGCCACAATTCCCTTTCCGTTGGGGGTATCCACCGAGGAGCCCACCTTAGGCAGCTGCTTATTGAGATGCTCATAGGTCTCCTGCTCATAATTGAGGCAGCACATCAAAATTCCGCATACACCGCTGATCTTCACCGGATTCAAGGGCAGGCCCTGATCCTTGGCGCTTTTGATGGTAACGCGGCTGAAATCATTTAAGAATTGGCTGCAGCAGAAGGGTCTGCCGCACATTCCGATGCCGCCCATCATCTTACATTCATCCCGCACACCGATCTGCCGAAGCTCGATGCGGGTCTTAAAGACCGAGGCAAGATCTTTGACCAGCTCGCGGAAATCTACCCGCCCTTCGGCCGTAAAGAAAAAGATGATCTTGCTGCCGTCGAAGGTATATTCCACGTCCACCAGCGACATTTCCAACCGATGCTTCTCCACCTTTTCATGGAAAACCGCCGCCGCTTTCTTTTCTCTTTCCCGATTGCGCTCCATCTGCCGATGATCGGCGGCATCTGCCACGCGCAGCACCGGCTTTAGGGGCTGGACCACCTCGCGGTCCTCCACCGCCTTGGGGGCCAGGACAACTTCTCCGCACTCTGTCCCCCTTGCGGTTTCCACCACGCAGAAATCGCCCTGCTTCAGGGCAAGCTCCTTTGGATCAAAATAATAGGTTTTTCCGTTTTCCTTAAACCGTATTCCAACTATATTTGTCAATTTAATAATTCTCCCATCTCTGCAATGAAACAAGTCTTTACCAGATTTTCATTGCCGTTTTCCGCTAAGCGCTGCTTGCTCTCCATTGTAAGAGAGGCCATTGCATAAAGCTGCTCCAGCTTCATTCTACCTAAAAAAGGCTTGATTTGCAAGACACTTTCCAAAAAAACAATATTTTCCTCGGCACTCCCTGTCTTATAGAGCAGAAAATCATGGCAAAGCCTTGCAAAGCTATCCAAAAACACCGTAAACTGCCCTTTGGGCAATGTGGAAAGCAGCTGCTCCGCGCCAAGCTTTTTATTGCGGCAAAGCCGCCCTAAGAGCTTGACGCCCATCTCGCCGTAGCTTAAGAAGGTGCCGCCCTCAAGATAGCCCATGGCGCGGCCCAGATTCCCCCCTGCCGCCCGCAACGCAGCGGCAGGATCGTTCGCCTCGGGAAACCGCTCTTTCAAGAAAGGAACCCCCTCTTTCTCCCCCACCGGCGCCATCTCCCAGATGGCGCAGCGAGAGCGGATGGTGGGGAGCATGACCTCTCGATTGGAGGCCAACAAGATGAAAACTGCATGGGAAGGCGGCTCTTCCAAAATTTTCAGAATGGCATTCTGCCCGCTTTCATTGAGCATCTCGCAACGGTCGATCACCAGCACCTTGCGCGGCGCTTCGTTGGGCATGATATAAGCCTCCTGCCGAAAAGTGCGAACATCCTCTACCGGAATCCGCTTGCCCTCTTCCTTCGGCGCAAGCCATACCACATCGGGATGAACCCCCCGCTCTACCTTGCCTTTATGATCCTCGGTGATGCGCGCCGCCATCAGCCGTGCCAACGTCTTTTTCCCGCAGCCCGCTTCCCCTGCAAGGAGATAGGCATGATTGGTAAGCCCGCGCTCAAGCTCTCGCTTGGCATTGGGATTGCCCAATAATTCCATGGTGCCCGCACCGCCTTTCTTTCAAAAAATCCAATTCATTATAACACTTTTCTAAAAGATTGTAAACCAAATTCATAAAAAATCCCTTTGCATTTTAGCAAAGAATACGCTATAATAAAGACGAATCATAAAAAGGAGGTCATAAATATGATTACGAAAGACACGATTATTGCAGAAGTGCTGGATCAATATCCCGAAACTGCAGAGCTTTTCTTTGCCATCGGTATGCATTGCTTGGGCTGCCCCTCCGCAAGAGGCGAGAGCATTGAGCAGGCTTGCGCAGTTCACGGCGCAGATGTAGACGCTCTGTTGGAGAAGATCAACGCAAAGATTGCTAAATAAGCTAAAGCGGCTCCATGAGCCGCTTTAATTATTGGGAGAGTTCACATGAAGATTGGATTGGTTTTGGAAGGCGGCGCCATGCGGGCAATCTACACCGCGGGGGTCTTGGATGTCTTTATGGAAGAAAATATCTGGCCGGATGGGCTGATCGGCGTCTCGGCAGGGGCCATCCACGGCAGTGTATATCTCGGCAATCAGCCGGGGCGTACCATCCGCTATTATAAAAAATACTGCAGCCATAAAAAATTCATGAGCTTTTATTCTCTGCTGACCACCGGCAGCATTGTGGGAGAGCAGTTTTGCTACCATGATCTGCCCGATACCTTGGATCCCTTTGATTATGAAACCTTCTCAAAATCCAAGGTGGATTATTATATTACCTGCACCGATCTGGAAAGCGGGCAAGCCGTCTATCATAAAACCAACGACCTTAAAAAGGATATGGATTATCTTTTGGCAGGGGCTTCCATGCCCTATGTCTCCAAAATCGTAGAGATCGGCGGTAAAAAACTGCTGGACGGTGGTGTTGCCGACAGTATCCCCATAGAAGCCGCCCGCAGGATGGGCTTTGGGAAAAATATCGTAGTCCTGACCCAACCGAAGGGCTATACCAAGAAACCTCAAAATCCAAAGCTTGCCAAGCTCTTTTATAGAAAATATCCCCGATTTATCGAAACGCTTCTCCATCGGCATACCGTTTATAATGAAACCCTGCGCCGGATCGACGAGCTGGAGCAGGCGGGTGAGGTCTTTGTCATCCGCCCCTCCAAGGATCTTCAGATCAAAAGAATTGAAAAAGACCCTCAGCGCCTGCAGGCCCAATATAACCTCGGCCGCGCAGATGCTATGGCCGCTCTGCCGGCCCTCAAAAAATGGATCAAGCAACCAAATGTGTAATTTTACACCACATTATATCCCTTCAAAAGACTCCTTTGGGAGTCTTTTTTATTGTTGCACGCCATAATTTCAAAAACCAAAACTCTTTTTGAGCCGTCCTTATTATTTTCAAATTCACTGTAAATAGAGGTTATTTTGGCATTATCATGCGGTTTTTCATATGTAATGTAATTTTGCTTACATGTTTTGCACAGTATTTTGACAGATGTATAATTTTCATTTTCATGGAAGATACTACCTTCGAGGTGAATTTTCATGAACAATCAAGACTACAATCAATATCTCAAAAAGAAAACCCCTAATTCTCCCCTTTTGAAGGATTGCTTTAATGCTTTTTGGGTGGGCGGCGGGATCTGCTGCATCGGGCAAGGCATCTCTTCTATTTTGGGAAATTGGTTTCATCGGGAGGAGGTACGGCTGATGCTTCCCATCATAATGGTTTTTCTCGGTTCCCTCTTCACCGCTATCGGAATCTATGATAAGCTTGGAAAATTCGCCGGAGGCGGATCTATTATTCCCATTACCGGCTTTTCCAACTCCATCACCAGCGCCGCCATGGAATTCAAGGCGGAGGGCTGGATTTTAGGCCTTGGCGCCAAGATCTTCCAGATTGCAGGGCCCGTCATCGCCTACGGCACGGTGGCGAGTGTGGTGTATGGGTTCATTTATTGGGTAACGTCCTTGCTCTGATTTATTATTTCTTCTTTATTCAATATTCTTTATTATTTAAGAGAATAAAGAATAAAATAAGCAAAACACGATAGGAGAAATCCCATCGTGTTTTGCTTTAAGTAATGATTTTGAATACTACATTCTGCTTCTCTTTTTGAATCTCCTCGAAGATCTTCAACATAGCGGCGCACTCATCGCGCAATTCCTTGCTCAATGTTGCATAGCCACAGATGTTTATGTTGCAAACCTCATCGCTATAAAATCGATCATCCAAAGAGTCCCAAAGAGCATCCCAATTTTCGCCATAGTATTCAGGCAATCCAAATTTTTCCTTTAAAATTAGATGAATCTCACCCAAATACCTACAACCGGTAAAATCTAGAATAATTGGATTTTCCTTTATGGGTTTAAAAGCATTTCGCTTTTGTTCGTCTGAATAATTCATAATTGTGCTCCTTATACTATTTCGTAAAAAGTTTTATAATGATCATAAAGAATAAATAAGAAAGAATAAAGAATAGAAAAGGAAGGCATGACCGAAACGGTCAAGCCTGTTGACATTTCAACAAGTATGTGTTATACTGCAACTTGTTGATATCTCAACAAGTTGGCAGAGGAGAATAACGATGCAAGAAAGATTTGAGACTTTTACAGTTTTAATTAATCGGATCAGCCGTAATATTCGGAAAATAAAAAATCAGGAAATGGCGGCATATCATTTAAGAAGCGCTCATGTTTCCTGCCTTTATTATATTTATTCCATGGATCATGCAACTGCAACCGATCTATGCGAGCGGTGTGAAGAAGATAAGGCAACCATTTCTCGTGCATTGGAATATTTGGAATCCACCGGGTTCATTACCCGCGATACCGAAAGTGCCAAAAGATACAAAAGCCCGATTGATCTTACTGAAAAAGGGCTTGAAGCCGGAAAGAAAATTGCCGATAAAATCAACGGCATTTTGAATCAAATAAGCACTGACCTTGCAGAGGAAGAGCGAATTGCCTTTTACCGCAGCCTCTCCATAATCAGCGAAAGCTTGGAAGGGATGTCAAAAAAAATATAAAACGAGGAGATCGAATGGATGAATACAAGAATCATTGTAGATTCTACAGCAGATTTAACGCCTGCATTTAAGAGCAGAGTACATATTGTCCCACTCACTGTTCGCTTCGGGGAAGAAGAGTACATTGATGGAGTTACCATTGACCACAAAAC
Organism: Clostridia bacterium; assembly: GCA_017436525.1. Classification (GTDB taxonomy): domain Bacteria; phylum Bacillota; class Clostridia; order Oscillospirales; family QAKW01; genus QAKW01. The sequence continues at coordinate 11,599 of JAFSCX010000053.1, forward strand.
CTTTTACGAAAAATTGATCGAAAACGATGTGCTGCCTACTACCAGCCAGGCAACACCGGATGCTTTCATGCAGGAATTTAAGAAAGCAAAGGCGGCCGATGAGGCGGCGGTGGTGATTACCCTTTCTTCCAAGTTTTCCGGCACCTATCAAAGCGCAATGATTGCCGCTGAAGAATTTGAGAATATCTATATTGTAGATAGCGGCACCGCTGCTATGGGCAGCGGAATTTTAGTTGAGCTGGCATTTCGCCTATTAGACGAGGGGAAAAATGCTAAAGATATCGCCCTTGCCTTGGAAGAAGAGAAGAAAAAAATTGTAATCGTCGCTTTGGTGGATACCCTGGAATATCTGAAAAAGGGCGGGCGGATTTCTAAGGCGACAGCCTTTGCCGGCGGAGTATTGAATATTAAGCCTGTCCTTTCTGTCATCAACGGCGACATCGGCATCCTTGGTAAAGCGCGAGGCTCTAAGATGGGCAATAATTTACTTGTGCAAGAAATTGATAAGGCCGGCGGCATTGATTTCAGCAAACCGGTTTTACTCGGCTACAGCGGAATTTCCGATGCATTGTTGCAGAAATATATTGAGGACAGCCGCCACATTTGGGAAGGAAATCTGGAGGAAGTGCGCTATACGACCGTAGGAAGCGTGATTGGGACTCATGCCGGCCCGGGGGCTGTCGTAGTAGCATTTTTTAAGAATTAAAGGATGAAACGATGATGCCAAATAAACCGAAAAAACCGCTTCGTTGGGTACGGTTGGATAATGCCGCCAAAATCTATCCGGCGGCAAGAAGAAAAAATTGGAGCAATGTTTTCAGGCAGTCTGTAACCCTTCAAGAGGATGTGGATCGGGATGTATTGAAAACAGCCTTGGAGGTTACGGTAAAGCGGTTTCCGTCGATTGCCGCCCGCCTGCGCAAGGGTGCATTTTGGTATTACTTGCAGCAGGTGGAATCGGCACCTGAAATCAGCGAGGAATACAGCTATCCCCTCGTTTATATGGGCAAGGAGGAAATGCGCAGATGCGCCTTTCGCGTGATCGTCTACCGCAACCGCATCGCCGTTGAATTTTTCCATTCCCTGACAGACGGCACCGGCGCACTTATTTTTCTAAAAAACTTAGTAGCAGAATATTTGGAGCAAAAATATCGCATCCGAATTCCTTGCGAACATGGCATTTTGGATCGTGCCGCGCCGCCTTCCGAAGAAGAGCTGGAGGATTGTTTCCCCAAATATGCGGGAACAGTGGCCGCAAGCCGCAGGGATACCAATGCATGGCATATGGATGGAAAGCCTCAAAAGGAGGGCATTCTCAACCTTACTTGCTTTCAACTGGATGTTAAAGAAGCGTTGAAGCTGGCCCATCAATATGATGCCACCTTGACCGTATTTATGAGCGCGATCATGATGCAAGCGCTGCTCAATCTTCAAAAAGAAAAAAATCCCAATATAAAACGGCAAAAGCGCATCAAGCTTTTAATCCCTGTCAATTTAAGGCAGTTGTATCCTTGCAATACGCTGCGAAACTTTGCTATGTATACCATCCCCGAGCTGGATCCTCGGCTTGGGGAATATACACTGGAAGAGATTTGCAAAGTCGTTCGCCACAAAATGGGCGCAGAGATTACACCAAAGCATATGAGCTGCATCATCGCGACCAATGTCAACGATGAAAGAAATCCCTTGGTACGCTTGATCCCTCTCCCCTTAAAAAACATCGTTATGAAGACCATCTTCGATCACGTGGGAGAGAAAAAATCCTGCTTGACCTTATCCAATCTCGGGCAGGTAAAAGTACCCGAAGAGATGGCAAAATATATCAACCGCTTTGATTTCATTCTCGGTGTACAGGCGGCAGCGCCTTATAATTGCGGGATGCTTTCATACGGGGATCAAATCTATATTAATTTTATTCGCAATATTCAGGATCCGGAGCTGGAACGACACTTTTTCGCGGTCCTGCAGAGCTTGGGGCTTTCCCCGATGGTGGAAAGCAATCAAAATGAGAGGTGAGGGAAAATGTACTGTATAAAATGCGGCGTTAAACTTGCGGAAACGGAAAAGAAATGCCCCCTTTGTAATACTGCCGTCTGCCATCCGGATTTTATGAATACGAAAGCGCAGCCTCTGTATCCTGCCGGCAAAATGCCAAAGAGCAGCTCCGCATCAAAAGTGCAAAACGGCGCAATCATTATCTTATTTTTGATCCCGCTTTTGGTCTGCTTTATTGCCGATTTACATACAAACGGGCAGATCGGTTGGTTTGGCTATGTAGCAGGCGCTCTGGGGCTGGCATACATTGCATTTGCATTGCCTTTTTGGTTTCGCAAGCCCAATCCTGTCGTCTTTGTCCCTTGTAATTTTGCGGCGATCGGGCTTTATTTGCTATATATTAACTTCGCGACCGGCGGCAATTGGTTTTTAAGCTTCGCTCTCCCCATTACCGCCGGTTTATGCCTCATCACCTGTACGGTTGTTACATTGTTGCATTATTTGCGCAAAGGAAGGTTGTATATTATCGGCGGTGCATTTATGGCATTGGGAGCATTGATGCTGTTGATTGAATTCTTAATGAGGATCACCTTTCATTTGCAGGTGATCCGATGGTCCCTTTATCCGCTGTGTGTCTTATTTTTATTCGGCGGCTTGCTGATTTACTTCGCAATCAATCGCTCCGCCCGCGAAACAATGGAGCGAAAACTATTCTTTTAAGCGCGGAAGGAGAATTTTGCTGTTCTTTTGAACCGCAAAAACGAATCGAGTGTAATTTTACACCGCTTATCACTTTATCTTTTCTTTTATTTCAAGCTATTTTATAATTATAAAAATTTATAATTATACTTTATCGGACTTTTGTTTTTGAATCATAAATGGTTGCAAGGGTGGTATCCTTGCAACCATTTATGATTATGATTCTTTCTTCTTTTTGAAATAACGCCTGATATAGAGCAGCAAGAAGACCCCCAAAAGCGGGAAGGCAGAGGCAGTGAGAATTCCCACTTTCATTCCAATCTGCTCGGTGGTGAGAGCAAGCGTACCGGAGAGATTCATTGCCCAATTACTTGCGGAAACAGCATCTACGATGATGCCCATCATTTGAGGAGCCACCGATGCGCCGAAATCGCCTCCTGCCGCCATCAAAGCATAGGCGGCCACACCCACCCCTGCGATTTTTTCTTCCATCAAAATCAAGGTGCCCGGCCAAAGCATAGCAGTGAAAACACCATTTAATATACAAGCGATCATGGAGATTATTGCAACAGGGCAGAAAACTGCGATTAAATAGCAGCAAGCAGAGCCGATCATCCCCACAAGAAGCATTTTGGTAATATTCTTACCGTATTTTGCATACCAGGAGCGGGTAAGCCCCATCAAAACCGCAAAGACGGTAAGGCCTAAGAGATCACCCCAGAATTTAGAGATCTGCAGAGCCTTCTCGGTATAGCCCGAGATCCAGTTGGTCATGGTATTCTCGGCGGCGCTACCCAAGAAAATGCAGAGCACGCAAAGAATGAGGCCCACATTTTTCTTTCTGCCCTCACCGCCTGCAGTGCTATGGGCAAGATCCATCTCCGGCAGCGGAGAGGTGGAAAAAAGTATAGTGGAAATAATGGGAAGGAGCGCCCAAAACAGGGTTAAGTACATCCAATTTTCCCGACCGAATATTTTCAGGAAGAAGGTACTGACCACTACAACCAATACCACGCCATAGGCATAAAGAGAATGAAGGATACTCATATCACGCTCCGGATTATCCGAAGGAAGAGCTGCAACGGTGGGGCTGAGCAACACCTCACCCAAGCCTGCGGCCACAGAAAAGATCACAGTACCCAACAGCAAGCCGCCATAGGCATATTGCGGAAAGAATGAAGGAATTCCCGCATAAATCAGAAGCCCCAAAGAGGTAAGCAGGGGCATGGTCCTCAACGCTTTATGGACATTGAAATATTGAGCAAAGAAGCTGAAGATCAAATCAATCCCAAGCTGCGTACAAAAATTCACCAGCACCAAAGTACCAAGCAGCGTATAGGAGATGCCATATATATCATGGAAAGGCACAAACAGAATGGGGGGAAGGCTGAATACTGAAGCAGCCGCCACATAAGTATAATAGCAAGCAAATTTAGTTTGTTTATAATTCTTCATTGTAAGGATCCTCTTTTTTTACATGGAATAGCGGTATGCGATTCTGCAAGCCCTCTTATAGGCCTCGGTAAAATATTCCTCCAAGGTCATCTTTTGATAAAGATCATTATCATGACGATTGGGCTTGGAACTGATATTTAGCTCAAAATTCAAATATTCCAAAGGTTTGGATGCTTTCAAACGAGCGATATTCTCTTCCCAATCGGCGATTCCATCGTAGGGCAGAAGATGCAGATCATCATGCCAGAAGGTCTCGCCGCTGAAACGGCTGATTCCAAGATTATCATTCAGATGGGTTACCAAAAGCCGCTGCCCGAATTTTTTCAAAAGATCTTCCGAATGATTATAGCACATCTCATGGCCGCTATCCCAGCAAAAGCCCACATTCTCATCTCCTTCAAAATGCTCCATCAATGCAGCAAGGAATTCGCCCCCTTCGGTATTTTCGAAGGCAATATGAATTCCCCATTCTTTTGCTTGATCGACCAACTTCCCATAATTCTCAAAGCCTATCTCATTGGGCTGATCCTCATAGTCAAAGCCGATCCATGTATGAACCACCAAAGTGGAAATCTTTTCTTGATAGCAAACCTTCAAGGAAGCCAGCAAGCCATCCAGGGGATATTCATCCTCCCCAAGAGGCCTCTGCCACATCCAATTCATTTTGCTAAAAGGCGCATGAAGGCTTATAATTTCAAGGCCGCTCTCTCTTGCAGCAGCGATCACCTTTTTGATATCAACATCCTTTTCCCATTCAAGGGATACGCCTTCGAAACCGATATTTTTGAGCACTCCTACCAATTGCTCGGTTGGCATATTATAATGATTCCCCACAGAAATTCCGATCTTTTGCTTCCACATCTGCAATTTGCTCCTTTCTGTATTGAGCCGGTGTGCAGCCGACTTTTTGCTTGAATTGGCGGATAAAATGAGTCGTATTTTGATACCCTAAGCGCCAAGCAATCTCTTCTACCTTTTCCCCTCCAAAGGAGAGCATATTCTTTGCAGAATTAATCCGCGCATTGATCAGATCCGCCATTGGTGAGATTCCGTATACTTTTTTATAAATAGGATAGATACGCGAGGGGCTCAAGGCGATTCGCTTTGCCATTTCCTCCACTGTCCAATCCATCTCCAAAGAGGAGAACATCTCCCCCCGCAGATACCGCAATGCCTTTTCGGTCTCCGCCGAAATTTCGGCCGCAGGCGGGCAAGAGACCGCTCGGTCTAATTTGATGAAAAACTCTTGTGCCTTTAGTTCCAGCAGCTTTTCTTTGGAAGGAAGATCGCCGTAGAATTCGCTTTCCAGCTCACGAATCATTTGCGTTAGAAATGCATGGGGGCGAGGATAATAAACGGTATCCAATTGCAAGCCCCCTTCTCCTACCAGAGAAGGCAAAGCACCCTTGAAATGCATCCAATCATGGATCAGAGGGCTCTCGCTCTTGAAGCATTGGGGGGTACCGATATCAAATAAGATGATCGCATGGGGCTCTGTCTTGATCACCTGATCCCCCAGCCGAAGCTGCACACTATTAAAGAAATGCAAAAAGGTGTATTCTCCATAACCCTTTGGCCGATTCAGAAAAAAACCGGCCCGCTCCGGATAGGCATGGCGAAGCTGCGTAATTTCAAACATTTTGTTCACCTCCTTTTTATAATACCATAAAAATAGAAAATGTCAATTTATTCAGTAGATTCTTTCCTTTCTTTTTTGATCATTTCAAAGTATTCTAAAATCATCAAGCAAGGAGGTTTTCTAAATGATTTACAGAAAAGAACATCCCAAGCCGCAGTTTATGCGGAAAAACTGGCAAAATCTCAACGGCGAATGGCAATTTGAATATGATTTCGGCGTAAGCGGAATGAGCCGCGGCCTTTATAAAAATGAGGCGGATTATTCCATGAAGATCCATGTCCCCTTCTGCCCCGAGAGCAAGCTCTCCGGAATAGAAAATGTAGATTTTCTAAACGCAGTATGGTATCGCAGAGAGCTTTTTATTACCAAAGGCCAACTGGAAGGTCGGGTCATTCTGCATTTCGGCGCTGTAGATTATGAAGCAACCCTCTTTATCAATGAGCAGCAGGTCGGCACCCACAAGGGCGGCTATATTTCCTTCTCTTTTGATATCACCGATTACTTGACAGAAGGGCTCAACACCCTCTGCCTTTATGCAAAGGACGATAACCGCGATCCTCTGATCCCCTGCGGCAAGCAAAGCAGAAGATATGAATCCCACGGTTGCGACTATACCCGCACCACCGGTATCTGGCAGACGGTATGGGTGGAGTTTGTCCCCCAAAGCTACATCTTAAAAGCCAAATATACCCCCGATTTAGAGGCTTGCGCCTTGGATATTGAGGCGCAGGTCAAGGGAGAAGGCACCTTAAAAGCAGAAGCCTTTTACGATGGCAAGCCTATGGGCTCTGCCGAAATCAAGGCCGACGGTCTTGCGCGGCTTCATCTTCCCCTCTCCGAGCTGCACCTCTGGGAGCTTGGGAACGGGCGTCTTTATGATCTGATCCTCACCTTCGGAGAGGATCGGGTGGAGAGCTATTTCGGAATGCGCTCTGTTCGGATGGACGGCTATAAATTCCTTTTGAACGGCAAGAGCGTTTTCCAACGGCTGATTCTGGATCAGGGCTTCTATCCCGACGGCATCTATACCGCCCCTTCCGATGAAGCATTAAAGAAAGATATTGAGTTATCCATGGATATGGGCTTCAACGGCGCGCGGCTTCATGAAAAGATTTTTGAGGAACGATTCCTCTATCATTGCGATAAAAAGGGCTATATGGTTTGGGGCGAATATCCCAACTGGGGCTTGGATCACTCTCTCCCCGCAAGCCTCTGCGCCTTCCTGCCCGAGTGGTTGGAGGAGCTGGAGCGGGATTATAACCACCCCGCCATCATTGGCTGGTGCCCCTTCAATGAGACCTGGGATATTGAGGGCCATCCTCAATACGACGATGTCTTGAAAAATGCTTACCTTGTTACCAAAGCGATCGATCCCACCCGCCCCTGCATTGATACCAGCGGCAACTTCCATGTTTTGACCGATATCTATGATGTCCATGATTATGAGCAGGACCCCGAAATCTTCAGAGGCTATTATGATTCCCTGCCCATTGACGGCACCTTTGAGGATACGGTCTGCACCATGCCCCGCCGCGTGGCACGCTATAAAAATCGGCAGAAATATACCCCCGGCCTGCCGGTCTTCATGAGTGAATACGGCGGCATCGCCTGGAGCACAGACGAAGCCGGCTGGGGCTACGGCAACGCACCCAAGACCGAAGAGGAATTTCTTCTCCGCTTGGAAAAGCTGACCGATGCCCTTTTGGAAAATCCTTGCATGATGGGCCTCTGCTATACCCAGCTGACCAATGTGGAGCAGGAGCAAAACGGTCTTTATACCTACGACCGCAAGCCTAAATTTGATCCTTCTGTCATCAGCATGATTTTTAAGAAAAAAGCAGCAATCGAAGATTAAAAAAGCAAAAAAGAAAGATGCCGATCAGCATCTTTCTTTTTTCTTTGTAATCAATAGAGCAAGGGCGATCGCAGTAATACCCGCCGCCAATTTTCCCACTACAACTCCCGCGATCATAGATGGCTCATAGCCTGCGGTAAAGGCCAGATGATCTCCGAATACAAAGGCGCCCGAAACCGCAAAAGCCATATTGACAACTTTCCCTCTCTCGTCCATTCCTTTCACCATGTCAAAGGTGGCAATGGAATTGGCAAGGGTGGCGATAAGGCCGGAAACGCTGATCTCATTGATCTTCATTTTTCTACCAACCCAAGCGATGGGATATTTCAATATTTTTTGCAATACTGCAATCAGCGGGAAAGCCCCCGCCAAAACAATGGCGATCTGGCCGACAACTGCAAAAGCCTCCTGCATCGAACCAAGGCCGGGGATGATGCAAAAGCCGGTGATCAGTTCTACGCCTCCGGCAGCAAGGCCAATTGTGGCTACTGCGGTGATCAGCCGCCCGAACCATACAAACCCTTTGATCAGCCCCCGCTCCCATTTCCAAAGACCTAAAGCAATCAGCAAAGAGACGACTACAATCGGCAAGGTATTCTTCAAAACCATCAGAAGCTCATAGCCGGCCGTCAGCCCTCCGAGCAGGATCCCGAAAGGAATGGTTACAACCCCGCAAAGGATGCCCTTTGCGCCAAAGGTGCGATCCTCCCCTTTTAAGGTATTCATCGCAACGGGGATGGTAAAGGATATCGTTGCCCCCAGCATGGAGGCGGTGATCAGCCCCGAAAGATGAGCTGCCTCCGGATTCTTTGCAAGCTCCTCTGCCAAGGGCGCACCGCCCATATCGCAGGCAAGCAAGATCCCGGCAAAGGCAGAAGGATCTGCGCCCAGCCACCCAAAAACAGGCGCTACTACCGGAGCGAGCACCTTGGCAATGATCGGAGCAAGGACAATGATTCCAATCATTGAAAGAGCAAGCTCCCCCATTGTTTTAATTCCGTTTTCAAAGGCCTCTCCCAATTTCAAGCGATTGCCGAAGATACGGTCCAATCCGCCCAAAATAGCGAATACCGCCATTATAATAATGATGATTTTATCAAAACTCATGTCGATTCCCCTTGCATTTTCTCTTTCAAAAGTTTATCATAAATCATAGAAAATGTAAACATTTATCTCAAGGAGATCGTTCATGAACCGATATTTTAATGATATTTCATTTACACCCGAGCAATTTGATACTCTTGGAAACCTGCTTCCTTCTTCCCTTTTGGAAGCTTTTCAAAAGATGGCGGGAGACCATGCAAATCTGCTTGGCGTGGGCTATGATTCTTTGGCGAAGCGGGGGCTTTTATGGATCATTCTTCAGACCCGCTATGAGATTCTGCGGATGCCGAAGCCTCAAGAGATCATCCGTATTCATACATGGCCGCTGCCTGCTACCCGCCTTGGCTTTGAGCGTAACTATCTGATTTACGATAAAAAGGGAGAGGTGCTGATCAAAGGAAACTCTCTCTGGAGCATTATGGATGCTTCTACCAGAAAATTGGCGCAGGTGGGGAATCTATATCCCGAAATGGAGTATTGCCTTGAGAAAACCTTTGAAGAACGCGCCCGGCGCCTTCAAGATTTTGAAAAGCAAGCCCCCGCTTCCACCGTTATCCCCCATGCAAGCTATATCGATAGCAATGGCCATGTAAACAATACCTACTATCCGATTATGGCCTTATCGACTGTCGGCGGCTTGCAGGGACCCTTAAAGGGATTTCAAATTGATTATCTCCATGAAGTGCTCTGCGGGCAGCCTCTTAAGATTTTCGCCATCCAAGAAGGGAACGCCTTAATCGCCAAGGGGGAAAGTGCGGAAGGGGCAAGGATGTTTGCCTGCTCCTTTATTTATAAATGAATTTGGAAAATGCTGTGGCAAGGGGCACCCTTCGCAAGGAAGGATCGCCTTGATAAAGCGGGATTTTGGCGCAAAACGGTGTTGAAAATGCTCGCCACCCTTCAGGGTGCCTGCGCTTTTCGCCTTGTCTTGCATCCAAACTACCGCTTTTCAAGGTGCCTTATGCAGTTTTGAGATACAGATTTTTTGTTCAAGCGGATTGATAAAAATCCCGCCATGCTGACGCATGGCGGGATTTTTTCGATTTGTTTGAACGAAAAAGATGCTCTCAAAACCTATTCTTCCTTACGGAGGGTGCCCCAACGCAGCATTTTTTATTTTCTTCTTTTGCATATTCATCCATAAGATGTGAAAAATAATGGCAAAAGGAGCGTGATTTTGAAATGGCAAAGCGTCTTGGAAAATATGCTTTTTCCTTTGAGCAACCCATCTACATTGCAGGCTGGGGTAATATTGTGGGCCAAAAGGAGGCCGATGGCCCTTTAGGCTCCCTCTTTGATCGAGCAGAGCCGGATCTATACTGCGGCAAAGAAACCATGGAGCAAGCAGAAGTATTTCTTCAGCAGACCGCCCTTGAAAATGCTCTTGCAAGAGCAGGCTTGAAAAGGCAGGAACTGGAACTGATTGCCGCAGGAGATCTTCTGAATCAATGTATCAGCGGAGCTTATGGCTTCCGCAATACCGGAATCCCTTATTGGGGCCTCTATGGCGCTTGCTCCACCATGGCCCTCTCTACCTTAACCTGCGGCCTATCCATCGAGAGCGGGCTTTGCCGCCTTGCCGCCGCCCTTACTTCCTCCCATTTCGGCACCGCCGAGCGGCAATATCGCTATCCTTTGGAATATGGCGGCCAGCGCCCTCCCTCCGCTCAACACACCGTTACCGGCTCAGGGGCTTTAATCCTCTCTAAAGAAAAAAGCCCCGTTCGCTTATGGGGCGGTGCTTTCGGGTCCATTGTAGATCAAGGCGTAACCGATAATAATAACATGGGCGGGGCCATGGCTCCTGCCGCCCTTAAAACCCTTCAATTCTATCTGAAGGAAACCCATTCTTCCCCCGCCGATTACGATGCCATCTTCACCGGCGATTTAGGATCTGTGGGAAAGGCGGTCTTGATGGACCTTGCCGCTAAAAGCGGCATTGATTTGGAAAAGAATTATCAGGATTGCGGATTGATGATCTATGATACAACCAAGCAGGATATGCACGCAGGCGGAAGCGGCTGCGGCTGCAGCGCATCGGTGCTTACCGCCTATGTTTTACCCAAAATGAAAGAAGGTACCCTCAAAAACGTACTGTTTCTTTCAACCGGCGCATTGATGAGCCCGATCTCGGTGATGCAAGGAGAATCCATCCCCTCCATCGCCCATCTGATTCATTTGAAAGGAGATCAATAATGGACTTCCTCCTCCCTTATCTGAAAGCATTTCTCGTAGGCGGCGCCCTCTGCGCCATCGCCCAGATCTTAATCGACAAAACCAATTGGACCCCCGCCAGAATCACCGTCCTATATGTCTGCGCTGGTGTTGGCCTCACCGCCATCGGGCTCTACGATAAGCTTGTTACCTTCGGTCAGGCAGGCGCAACCGTTCCCCTCACCGGCTTCGGCTACTCCCTTGCAAAAGGGGTAGAGCAAGCTGTCGATGCCCATGGATTTTTGGGCATCTTTCTTGGCGGCCTCAGCGCCACAGCCGGTGGCATCGCTGCCGCTATCGCCTTTGGCCTCCTCTTCAGCCTTTTCACCAAGCCCCGCGACAAATAACCCCGCCATTTTAAGTATAATTATAAATATTTATACTCAAATTCCCGCCCTGTTCAAAATACTGTCGAAAGTATAATTATAAATTTTTATACTCTAAAATATGGATTGTTTAATATATTGTTTTGATGGTCAATGTAGTGTAATTTTATACTATTTCAAAAATTGATTAAGTATAAAAATTTATAATTATACTCTTAATAGGTGTTGACTTTCCGTTTAGTAGTATTTATAATTGGAATGAAAACAAACGGAACGGAGAGTTGATTTATGGATTATGAAGCAACCATTGTAGCTTTAAGTAAGCGGATTGATGCTTTAGAAACGCAGCTCAAGCGCTTAGAGCAAGCCCATATTCACACACGCGCCAACACCAAGGTAAGCGACGTAATGCTCAAGGCCTGCTACGATGCAGGAATCGCTGCGGCCTTTGAGGGAAATTCCGATTTCAATGCATATACGGAGCAGGTTTGCTTCAAAACCCGCATGAATCCGGGGACCGCGCGCATTTTAATCATGACCGCCTACGCCCTGAAGCAGGGAGAGCTTTTCAAATGCATTATCAGCGGAAAAGCAGCCGAATTCTTTTTAGAGCAGCTTCAAAAAGATTTTGGGGCAGAAGGGCTTCAGCGCGGACTTTCGGCTCTGGAACTGCATATTCAATATCGCAGGTCCTTGAAGCGCGATACAACACTTTTAGAAAAAATTGCCAATCAATTTAAGGAGAATATAAATTGAAAGCTTTAGCAGACGTTCATGTACATAATTTTTTATCCAGCTGCTGCCGCGATCGCACCGCCACCGCCGAAAACTACATTAAAAGATATGCCGAATTGGGTGTAAAGGTTTTAGGCTTTGCAAACCACACCTGGGACGATCGGGTAGCGGGCAACAATGAGTGGTATCATAAGCAAAATCTCAATTTTGAAATGCAGATTAAAAGCCAACTTCCGGCCGATAGATTGGGTATTAAAGTCCTGATCGGCGCTGAAACGGAATTTTGCGGGATGACCAAGACGCTCGGGATGTCCGCGGAAGGTGCAAAGGAGCTGGACTTTCTGCTGATTCCCCATAGCCACGTGCATATGAAAAACTTTGTTATACCCGATATACCGGAAGTTTTGGCCGCTCGCAAGAAAATAAAGAATAAGCTGATGGAAGCGTTGGGCGTTTCTGAAGGCAAAGCCAAAGAGATGGCATCGCGCCTCAATCAAAAAGAATTGGAGCCCTTCTTTGAAGGAGAGCGCACCGATTATCCCAAATATGTGGCCGATTTTTTGGTGCAAAGTTTTGAGGATTTGATGTTTCATCCGGAATTGGAAAAGATCTTAAAGGTGGTCCCCGTCTCTATCGCCCATCCTTTCCAGCCCTGTGGCGATGGTGCAATCAGCGAGGAGATCATCTCCCACATTTCCGACGAAACCTTCCACCGCCTTTTCAAGATGGCAGCAGAGCGCAAAATTGGGTTGGAGATCAACCCTTATTGCAACCTTCCCCATCGGCTGAACTATTATAAAATCGCGATTGAAGAAGGGTGTAAATTTACACTCGGCAGCGATACCCACACGATTCAAGGGGCTGAAAAGATCGCAGAGGCCGAACCGGCCTTAGAGGCTCTTGGGCTGACCGAAGAAAACTTGATGGACTTTATCAGAATATAAAAAAGGTGTGCAGAGTTCTCCATACATCGCGCACCTTTGTCAAAAAGAATAATAAAAAGACGATTCCGAAGAATCGTCTTTTTATGCTTATTTTTTCGCTTTAGTCTCGATTACATCCTTCATATAGGTAAGAAAATCAGCCACAGGCATCACGCCCAGATCGCCGTCCTGACGGCCGCGAACCGATACAGTGCCGGCCTCAGCCTCTTTTTCACCGATGATCACCATGAAGGGAATCTTCTGCATTTGCGCCTCGCGGATCTTATAGCCGATTTTCTCGTTTCTCTCGTCCAGCTCAACGCGGATTCCTGCCGCCCGCAAGGTTTCATAAACCTCCGAAGCCTTATCCAAGGTTTTTTCGCTGATGGGCAGCACTCTGACCTGAGTGGGGGCCATCCAGGTAGGCAGTGCGCCTGCATATTTTTCGATCAAATAAGCAAGGGTTCTCTCATAGCAGCCAAGGGAGGTACGATGGATAATATAGGGGCGTACCTTCTGCCCGTTTTGATCAATATAAGTCATATCAAACTGCTCGGCAAGAAGTTGATCCACCTGAATGGTAACAATGGTATCTTCCTTACCGAAAACATTGCGATACTGAATATCCAGCTTCGGGCCATAGAAGGCGGCCTCATCAATGCCAATGGTATATTCCACGCCAAGATCATCCAGAATCTTGCCCATAATTCCTTGGGCTTCCTCCCATTGCTCGGGAGTACCGATATATTTATCGGTATTATTCGGATCCCATTGAGAGAAGCGGAAGGTGCAATCCTCCAGCATTCCGACCGTATCCAAGCAATATTTAGCCAATTCCAAGCAGCCCTTAAATTCTTCCTCCAACTGATCGGGGCGCAGAATCAGATGACCCTCGGAAATGGTAAACTGCCGCACACGGATCAAGCCGTGCATCTCGCCGCTCTCCTCATTACGGAAGAGGGTGGAAGTCTCCCCCAATCTCATAGGCAGATCACGATAGGATCTCATCCGATTGAGATATACTTGATATTGGAAGGGGCAGGTCATGGGGCGCATGGCGAAGCATTCTTTGGTCTCATCCGCAGGATCGCCCAAGACAAACATGCCGTCCAGATAATGATCCCAATGGCCGGAGATCTTATAAAGATCGCTCTTGGCCATTAAAGGAGTCTTTGTCAGAAGATAACCCCGCTTTTCTTCCTCGTCCTCAACCCAGCGCTGCAAGGTCTGAATGACCTTTGCACCCTTAGGAAGCATAATGGGCAACCCTTGGCCGACCACATCGGAGGTGGTGAAATACTCCAATTCACGGCCCAGCTTATTATGATCCCGCTTACGGGCCTCCTCCAATTTAGCAAGATGCTCCTCCAACTCTGCAGCCTTCAGGAAGGATACGCCATAGATTCGCTGCAGCATGGGGCGATTGGCATCCCCCCGCCAATAGGCTCCGGTGGCGCTCAGAAGGGCAATAGCCTTGATTTTAGAGACATCAAAAAGATGGGGGCCGGCGCAAAGATCGGTGAAATCCCCTTGACGATAGAAGGAGATTTTCTCCCCTTTGCCGGCATGCTCCTCGATCAGCTCTTGCTTATAAGGCTCATCCTTCATCAATTCCTTTGCTTCCTCAGCAGAAAGCTCAAACCGCTCCAGCTTCAGCCGCTCTTTCACGATCTTTTTCATTTCTGCAGTAATCTTCTGCAAATCCTCGGCGGTAAAGGGAGTCTCTACCTCAAAATCATAATAGAAGCCGGCATCAATGGCAGGGCCGATTGCAAGCTTTGCATTGGGATAAATCCGCTTCACCGCTTGAGCCAGCAGATGGGAGCTGGTATGCCAAAAGACCTTCTTCGCCCGATCATCCTCAAAGGTAAGAAGAGTAATCTCCTCACCCTCTGCAGGCTGATAAGTCAGCTCTTTTACCTGATCCCCTGCCACGCAGCAGAGCGCTTCTCTTGCTATAGCAGGATCCATGGAGAAAGCGGCATCAAATACAGATTGCCCTTGATGGAGTTCGATATCTTTTCCGTTTAATAGAATTTTCATAGTCCTTCACCGTTTCATTTTATTTTCTATTATTTTATTATATATAAGAAAAAAGCTAAAGTCAATAATGAATCATTTTTTATCTTACACTGAATACAGCAAAAATCAAAAGGCCGAGTATCCGCAAAAAAAATAAGCCTTCGATCACGAAATTAAATCCATCATCGAAGGCTTAATTAGTTGGCAACTTTTATTTTATGCAATCATCTGCGTCAAGCCTATAATCAGCGGCATGGTGATCATAGAGAGAATTGTGGATAAGGACACCAACCGCACGGAAAGCGCTGTATCCCGATTAAACTTTGCCGAGAAAATAGTAGCAGTGGCACCCACAGGGGCACTGGCACCGATGACCGATACCGTAAGTACATTTCCGCGCACACCGCAAATCCAGAGCAGCCCAAGAGCGATCAGCGGGAAGACCAAAAGGCGCAGGGCGATGCAGAGATAGGACCATCGATCCTTAAACGCCGCCAGCAGATCTGCTTTACCCAGATAGAAGCCCACCATCAGCATCGGCAACGGAAGGTTTAATGCCCCAATCGCCGAAATGGCATCCTGAAGCATAGCAGGCATTTGCAGACCGGCGGAATACAGCGGAGAGGTAAAGAAGATCATCCCGACGACCACCCCGATAATGCCGGGATTCAGGAGAATCTTTTTGATATTCAGGCCTTTTTTATCACCGCTCATATCAATAAGCCCCCAGGTCCACAACGCGATATTGAAGACCGCAAGATAAACCGCTGCATATAAGGCTCCTTCATGGCAGGTGGGGGTATCAATCAGCGCCTGCGCTAAGGGGAGCGCAATAAAACCTGCATTGGAAAAAACGGAAGCAAACCGCATCAATCTGCGGCGGCCCTCATCCGAAAGGCGGAAGATAAAGTACACTGCTATGATCATGGCAATATGGGCAACTGCTGCAATCAGCGCCACAACACCGATATTTTTTAATACGCTCAAAATCTCAGCCTTGGAATAGAGCGTTCCGCTGAAGGCATTGATGATAACGCAGGGCGTTACAAAATACATGACAATATCGCTCATGCACTTATTGGCCTCTTCTGTCAGCATCTTGATGCGCTGGCAAAGAATTCCCAAAAGGATAATCAGGAAAAGAAGGCCGACTTTTTCCGCCACTGCAAGAAAGCTTGTTAAAAAGTCCATAAAACCTCTCCCGCTTAAAGCTTTATATCAAATTCTTTTTCCAGCAACTCAAGAATTTCCCCACGATAAGGCATAGAGGGAGAAGAGCCAAGGCGGGTAACGGAGATCGCTGCTGTGCAGGTAGCAAATTTCAGCGCGGTTTCAACAGGGTAGCCTTCTGCGATAGCAGTAGCGAAGCCACCGTTGAATGCATCTCCGGCGCCGGTGGTTTCTACTGCCTTTACCTTCAAAGCAGGGACAAAAATTTCTTCTTTCCCATCGGTAAAGAACACGCCGCGCACACCCAAGGTAATTACAACGTTTTTAACACCCAATGCAAAGAATTTTTCGGCAGCCTTACGGCAATCCTCAATGGTATCCACCTTCACACCGGTATAGAATTCCGCCTCGGTTTCATTGGGGGTAACATAATCCACCCCATCAAAAAGGGAATTCGGAACCTCCACAAAGGGAGCGGGGTTGAGGATAAAGGGCTTATTATATTTCTTTGCCAGCTTCTTTGCTGCCAATACCGCCTCAGTTGTCGTCTCAAACTGGGTCAATACTGCATCGCTATCAATAAAATCCTTTTCAGCTGCCATGACTGCCTCGGTTTTCACCATATCGTTTGCGGCAAAAATAACGATAATGCGATTTTGAGCATCGCCCTCATCAATCTCGATCAGTGCGCTTGCGGTATCCGCCTCGGGCAATACTGCCACATATTCCTCGCTCATGCCCTCGGTTGCATAATGATCCTTGAGGATTTGACCGAGCACATCTTCCCCGCGGCAGCCGATAATCACCGCCTGCGCACCGGCACGATGGGCGGCGGTCATTTGATTGGATCCTTTTCCACCGGGACCGAAGCGAATTTTAGAGCCTTTCACCGTCTCCCCTGCAACAGGCAAATGAGGGGCAAAGCCGGTAATATCGACAATCAACGAACCGGGTCCGATTACTTTTCCCATGGCTATTCTCCTTTTTTATGCATTCAATGCTTCTTCTAAAATTTTTGCACCTGCGGAAGTGCCGATGCGATCGGCACCTGCCTCAATTAAAGCCTTGGTATCGGCATAATTACGAATACCGGCAGAGGCTTTTACCTTCACATTTGCAGGTGCGGTTTTTCTCATCAGTGCAATATCTTCAACCGTTGCAACCCCTTCGTTGAAGCCGGTGCAGGTCTTGACAAAATGCGCCCCTGCTTCGGCAGAAAGCTCCACTGCCTTCCCCTTCTCCTCCTCTGTCAGGAAGAGGGTTTCGATAATGACCTTCACCGTCTTTCCCTTGGCCGCCTTCACAACGGCTGCGATTTCATCGCGGACATAATCATATTTACCATCCTTCAGCGCGCCTACGTTGATTACCATATCAAACTCATCGCAGCCCATCTGATAAGCATCTTCTGTCTCTGCCACCTTGACTGCGGTTGTATTGGCACCGAGAGGGAATCCAATGACGGTGCAGACC
Organism: Clostridia bacterium; assembly: GCA_017436525.1. Taxonomy (GTDB): domain Bacteria; phylum Bacillota; class Clostridia; order Oscillospirales; family QAKW01; genus QAKW01. Next base: position 29,209 of record JAFSCX010000053.1, read on the forward strand.
ATCACATCGCTGCCCTCCAGCAGTTTTTTGGCAAGAGGGATATTATAAGGGTTGATACAAACAGAGGCAAAATCGTATTTTTTCGCTTCCGCGCAAAGGGCTTCAATCTGCCCCTCCTGCGCAAATGCCTTCAAAATGGTGTGGTCAATGTATTTATTCAGTTTCATGATGTTTACACTCCTCTATCTATATATTTCTTATTCTTCGTCAATGGTCTTAAAGGATTTACCCCATTGCTTGATCCGCTCTTCATACGCATCGTTGAAACGCCAGTCTCTCCAAAAGGTCAGAATGCACAGATCTTCCTCGGATTCACTATTATCCAGCGCATGAAAAACACCTGCGGGAATAAAGATCACCTGATCACCGGCAATATCAATGATTTCATCGTCCAGCTGCAGTTTGCCCTTGCCGGAAAGGATGTAATAGATCTCATCTTCCTCATGGGCCGCACCGCCAAGCGCACAACCTGCCTTAACTGTACCATGATTCATCTGAATCACATTATCTCTTCCTGTGATCGCATGGTCCAAAATCATTCTGGATTCATATTCTTTTCCGAAAATCAAAGGCTTCACTTTTTCTACTTTAACCTGTAAAGGCGGTAATTTTTTCATCTTGCTCTTCTCCTTTTCAATCAAATTTGATCATGATTTTAATCTTTGTACTGCGGTATTTCTCTTCGTTTTCAAAAACATCCAAGCAATCCGCAAAGGGAACATGATGGGTAACAATCGGGGTAAGCTTTATGGGATTTTTTCGCATAATTTCGCAGACTGCCGGCGCATTTCCGGCGTTTCCCGCAGCACCTCTTACAGTAACGCAACCCAATACAATAGGATCAATGGGAAGATCATCCAAATTCTTTTCATAGAAGCTTACAATCGAAATTCTTCCGAAGCGCTTCACAGCCAAAAGGCTCTGGCGCAGCGCCTCGGCAGACCCGGAAGTTTCAATAATAAGATCGGCACCCTTCCCGTCTGTTTCCGCTTTAATCGCTTCTATCACATCGCATTCGCGACCATTGATGACAACATCCGCGCCAACCTTTTTGCCAATTTCTATTTTTGAATGAGATCGGCCCACAAGGATGACCTTTCCTGCTCCGTAGTATTTCGCAAGCCATACAGCCACCATACCGATAGCGCCTGTTCCAAATACAACCGCTGTATCCTCTTTAGAAAGCTCTACCCCTTTGAAGGCATCATAGGAGATGGAGGCCGGCTCGATCAGCGCGCCTTCATCCATGCTCAACTCATCCGGCAGCAAGAAAACATGGCGCTCAGGGATCTGCATATACTCTGCATAGCAGCCATCCCAGCAATTTACGGTTCCCACGCTTTGAAGCTTGCTGCAGGAAATATAATCCCCTCTCATGCATGCCTCACATTCCCCGCAGGAAACAAAGTTATCGGAATATACCCGATCGCCCGCCTTAAATTTGGTTACGGCAGGGCCTACCGACTCCACAACACCTGCATATTCATGCCCAAACCGGCAAGGATATACAATCTCCCCGCTGCGGATAAAACTGCTCTCACCCGTATAAATCGATTGATCGGTTGCGCAAACGCCGGTGCGCAATACCTTGATTACAACCATATCACCGACAGCAGCAGGCTTTGCCACATCCTCCATGCGCGCATCCCGCGGCCCATATACGGTTACTGCTTTCATTGTACTCATCTTTTATTCCTCCGTCAATTGAATCTTTATATCAAATGAAAATGCTGCATTTGCAGGAATCTTTGCTCCATATCCCCGCTCTGCCCCCCGGCCGGTGGCATCAAAGGGGGCGGTGCAAGGTTCGGGAGTGATGCTGTAGCCATCTTGGAAGGTGCCGTTGTTCAGCCATAGGCCGAGATACGGCAATTTCTTCGGATCGACAGTAAACAGCAACTTCTGTCCATTGGGATAAGAAACCCCAAACTCCCCTTTGGGCATCGGCGAAAGATAATAAAATTTATAAGCCACTCCTCTGCCCGCCTCATGCTTCATCAGCCGATCATAAGGCAGCCCATCCGCCCTTGCGGTATTGGGATCGATAAACATCATCTCGGTGGGGGTGCCTTCCGCAAAGGGAGTCAAGATGCGCATCCCTTCCTCCCCCGCCAGCATAATATGCCCTGCCCATAAGAAGGGCAGCGGAGTGTTTTGATGATTTTCAATCCGATAATCCAGGCAGATCGTATCATCACCGGCTACATAGACTCTTTTTTCATAAGTAACAGAAAACAACTTGGATTCTGCTTTCAATATCAGTTGATCCTCTGCAATCGTCGCCTCATAAGGGAGTCTGCAACATTCTCCATGGTCGGGATAGGGGATCCCCTCAACCGTTTCGGGATCAACGGTAGGAAACATATCGTCGAACCCGCTGCACTCGCTCTCTACATAGCTACCCTCATAGGATAATACGTTATAGGTCTCCCCCGTTTTTGTTACCAGCAGTTCTTTTCCGTCTGCTTTTCGCTTCAGAGAAACCAGCTTAGCCCCGTCCTGCGGGAGAATCAGAAGCGTCAGGCAGGCGGTCTCCACCGCAATGGCCTCTCTGTCTTTATATTTGGTTTGATAAATCATCAGATTAAGATTCCTTCCCCTTGCCGCATGAGCAAATAGGGGCAGTCGGGCGCAATTCTTTCCATTTCTTCTTGGAAGGCACCGGGGTTGCCGCCGTGCTCTGCAAAATTCCAATAATGACAAGGTACAGCCAATTGAGGCTTCAACGCCTTGATTACCTGCGCCGCCTCCCGCTCATTGAGATTTCCAAACTTTCCGTTGATCGGCAGGAGCAAAAGGTCTACCCCTTGCAGCGCGGGATTCTCCAGATAATCGGGCCGATAGGCTGTATCCCCCATATAATAGATTTTTTTGCCGCCGATTTCGATCAGCAAGCCAAGGGCATCCGGCGCAAGCTCCCCGTGATCACAAGGCACACCGGTTACTTTAAGCGCACCCTGCACCGCCGATTCACCGCAGGATAAATAGGCAATATTTTTACTTAAGCCCAGCCGCTCGCATTCCGCCTCCACATCCTTTGCACCGATCAGCGCGGTTTTTCCGTCGGAAAGAATCGCCGGCACACTGTCGGGATCAAAATGATCGTAGTGGGCATGGGAAACCAGCAAAGTTTCGATCGAAAGCTCGCCGGGCTCCAAAATACGAGGCATAAGGCGCTTAAAGCCGAAATAACGCTCGCAGCAGTTGGAAAGATAAGGATCAACGGCTATCAGCTTGCTATTGGGTGTTTTTAATAAAAAACCGGCTTGACCAAGAAAGAAAACACCGATTTTATCGCAAGGAATCATTTTAGCCGCTACTTCTGATGCAAATTGATTCATAGGATCTCCTCCGTTATCAGAAATTTCTTACAAAGCCGCCGCAGGTCCATCCACCGTCTACAGGGAGTACCGCACCGGTGATATAGCTTGCCGCATCGGAGGCAATAAACGCTGTAGCATTGGCAATCTCCTCCGGAGTTCCTTGGCGGCCCATGGGAATATGGCTGAGCAAGCCCTGCATCACGCTATCCTCTTTCCAAAGCTCGTTGGTAATCGCAATGCCGATGGTTCCGGGGCAGATGGCATTGGCGCGAATTTTCTTCGGTGCAAGCTCCATGGCAATTGCTTGGGTAAAATTATTCACGCCGGCCTTTGCCGCAGCAAAAGCGCATTGATTACGCAGCGGGACAAGGCCCACAATCGAGCTGATGTTGACAATCGAAGAGCCTTCCGACATAAAGGGAACCGCTTCCTTTGTGCAATTATAGGTGCCGGTAAGATCCACATCCAGAATCTTATCCCACCATTCATCGGAAAAATCGTTTACAAATTTTCTTTGATCGGGCCCAACATTGATGCCTGCATTATTGACGAGGACATCGATCTTTCCAAAGGTCTTTGCAATCTCACCCATAATATTGCGGACATTCTCCCGATCGGTAATATCCAGCGTATATCCATAGGCTTCAAATCCATCCCCGCGGAATTTTTCCGCCGTCTCCTCTGCACCCACATTGGCGCAAAGAACGACCTTCGCGCCTTCTGCGGTAAATAACCGCACCATCCCTTGGCCAATGCCGCCGGATGCACCGGTAATGACAATAACCTTATCCTTAAAACTAATATTCATCGTTCTGTTGTCCTTTCTTTTTCATCAATCGGCCATCGGCGTCAAAAGCAGCTTCATTGCTTTTCCGTTTTCCACATCCGCAAAGGCTTTCTGCCATTCATTCAAGGGGCGTACCCCGATCATCTGCTCCACCTGCAGCTTGCCGCTGCCAAGCAAGGAAAGCGCCATATTCCAACCATTGTAGCTGGAGCTCATGTTGAACTGAAGATCCAGCACCTTCATCATGGCTTCGTTCCAAGGAATCTCGACCATCTCCCGCGCTGTCATCCCAATGGCGCATAGCAAGCCGCGCTTTTTCAGCACCTTGATGGCGGTGCAGATGGCACTGCCCGCTCCGGATGCTTCCACCACAACATCTGCGCCGATCTTTGTCTCTTCCATAATGATTGCCGCAGCATCCTCCTGCAACACATCAATAAAGCGATCATAGCAATTCAGCTCTTTGGCAATTTTCAAGCGATAGGGAATATCATTGGTACAGCCGCACAAAATGATTTTTTCTGCCCCTGCAATACGAGCCATCTGGGCCGCCAGCAAAGCAATGGGCCCCACACCCATAATGACAACTTGATCACCGGGCGTAATCCGCGCACGCTCAAGAAGCTGATGGGCCACAATTGCCGCAGGCTCTGCCATGGCTGCCGCCTTCAGAGATACCCCCGCAGGGACTTTATGCAAAAGCTTTTCCGGCATCACCAAATAGGAAGTAAAAGAGCCGTCAATGCCCCAGCCGATGGACCGCTTATCCATGCAATTCTGGATGTGGCCGTTTCGGCAAAGATAGCATTTTCCGCAAGCAAGATTGTGCGGCTCACCTACCACATAATCTCCTTTTTCAAAAGCAGTTACCGACTTGCCGATTTCTACCACCTCGCCGGAAAACTCATGCCCTAAAATAACCGGCGGATAATATGCAAACTCATCATGAAGAATGTGGATGTCTGTGCCGCAGATGCCGCTGTAGGCCACCCGAATCAATACTTCATCATCGCCAAATTGAGGAATCGGGCGATCCTGAATTTCCAGAAACCCTTCCCCTTTTTTTGTTTTAACCAGCGCTTTCATAAAATCCCCCTATTCATTATTTACAAATATAATGATCCATGCTATACTACCATTATAGCACCATGTTTTTCCCATTTATATAACATATATTCCAAAAAATATAATTTTTATATCACTTGGAGGATCCTTTCATGCCCTACGTTCCTCGGCCGCTTCCATTTCTTTTCAGCCATGAGCCAATCGCGATGGAAATTCACTATGAAAAGCAGTTCACAACCGTCAATGATGTCTGGCACGATGCCGATCATCTTCATGATTTCTATGAGATCTATGTTAATTTGAGCGGAGATGTATCCTTCCGCGTCGGGAACCAAATTTTCCCCATCCAACGAGGCGATGTGATCCTCACCACCCCCAATGAGCTCCACCGTTGCCTTTATCATGAAGATTGTATCCATGAGCATTTTTGCATTTGGTTTAAGGATTTTTCTTTGTCCGAGGAGTTGCTTTTCTCCCGTTTTTCCGATCAGCCGCTGCTGGTTTTATCCGATGAAGAGAAAGAGCAACTGATTGAACACTGCTTTGAATTGTATCAATTCCAACACGCGGAAAACGAATTGCAATTTCGCGTTGCCCACCATTTTTTTGCGATCCTCGATTTAATTCTCACCGGGAAGCAGGTTGCAAATGCCGCGCAAAACTTACCGGTCCGCTTCACCGAGATCCTGCTTTATGTTTCTCGCCACTTCCAAGAGGCCTCCTTCAATGTGGCGGCCCTTGGCAAGGCAACGCACGTTTCCTGCAGTACCCTCAACCGCTATTTTTCAAATTATTTCCAGACCTCCCCTTCCCTGTATATTGAATCCTGCCGCTTTTCGGAGGCCAAAAAACTATTACGCTCCGGCCATAGCGTGCAGCATACCTGCTTCCACAGCGGATTTTCCGATTGTGCCTACTTTATCAAGCGATTTCATAAAAAATTCGGTCTAACCCCCATGCAGTATCGCAAAAATTGGGAAAGCAGATTGTCGGAATAATGTGCATACGAAACTGCCCCCCGCAATTCCCCAAACCGGATCGGATACAAAAAGTGCCTCTGAGGATGAAATCCTTCCTCAGGGGCACTTTTTTAGGTGTTCGGTGTTATTTCTTCAATACTTTTTTGCACCAGGTGCGCCTGCCGCATTGGGGGCATTTCAGGTAGCGGGTGGTTCCGGCGTGCATGGCATTCAATGCCTGCGTATAGGTGGGCACGATCTCATGACCGCAGTTTTTGCATTTATAGGCGCCTACGCTGACCTCCAGCTTCAATGCGTAAAAACAGGGCAATAAAAAGAGAATGCAGATTCCAATGACAGATACCGCCTGCCAGATCCCTTCCGGCACAAAGAAAAATACGGCGGCGCTGCCTCCAAGCAACCCCAGTATACTCACCGCCATAATGACCCACATGGTCGTCCAGATGGTTTTGTCCTTTTGGGCAATCTCCTTCGCCAGATTAAGCATCAGCTCTTCATTTTTTTGATTTTTATTTTCCATACTGATTTTCTCCCCACTTAATAATTCATTTACATTGATTTGCAGGATCTCACACAATTCCAGCATAATGGACGTATCGGGCATGGCGATGCCCCGCTCCCATTTGGATACCGCCTTATCGGTGATTCCCAGCCTGTCTGCCAGCTGCAGTTGGGTGAGCCCCTGCTCTTTTCTGCAAGCGGCAATGAATTTTCCGATTTTAATTTGATCCATACGGTCTCTCCTTTCGTTTACAGTATAGCGCCCGAGGAGCAAAAATCACACCTACCGTTGGTTTAGTGGGGAAAATAAACCCCGGGGGTAGGGTGAGCAATTAAACTTGAACCCGCCGCAAAGCGGCATATTTCGGTGCTTTTCACCCAATTTGTTCTCGCAAGGCAGCAGCCTTGCTTCATCCAAATGGAGCAAAAATTCCAAAAAATCTTCTCGCTTTGCGGTCAAGGATTTTGAAAAGAGTATTTTTTTGTTCAATCGAGGCATAAAACGCAGCCAATACTGCCGTATTGGCGAGGATTTTAACAATGAGTGAGCGAAAAAACACCTTTTCAAAACGGTGTTCAAGTTTAATTGCCCACCCTATAGGGGAAAGTATTGAACTGATTATACCATATAATCATTCGGTTTTCAATGGATAGAAAAAAGCCGAGCAGAGGGACGAGAAGTGAACCTGTATATCAGCATATTACATACAATAAAACGAAGAGGATTGCGGAAAACCTTACGGCATCCAATCCTTTTCATGCGGAGATATCCCCGGCAATGTTGGGGATTGAAGCAGATCATGATAAGAACAAACCGAAGGGAGGTATAAACAATGAGTAAAGTTTATCTCGGTATCGGGCATGGGGGCGCTGATTCCGGCGCTGTCGGAAATGATTTTGAGGAGAAGGACCTTGCTCTTGCCATCGGGCTTGCCTGCAGGGATGAACTGCAGCGGCACGGGATAACGGTGATGACCTCAAGAACGGGCGGAACCGATAAGACGGTAGCCGCTAAGGTAAAAGAGTGTAATACCTTTGCTCCCGCGCTTGCGGCGGATATTCATATCAATGCAGGCGGCGGCGACGGTGCAGAGGTCTACCACACTAAAAACGGCGGAAAAGGGGAAACTTTGGCCGCCAACATTCTGGATGCGATTAAGGAGATCGGGCAGAACAGCCGCGGTCTTAAAACCAAGATAAATTCCTCGGGCAAGGATTATTTCGCCTTTATCCGCGATACGGCTGCCCCTGCCGTGATTGTGGAGTGCGCCTTTATTGATAATAAGAGCGATCTCGCCATCATCGATACCGCCGCCGAGCAGAAGGCATTTGGAAAGGCGATTGCAAAAGGATTTTTAAGGACTTTGGGAATTGCTTACAAGGAGGAGGAGACCGAAGTGGCTAAGACTAAATTCAAAGATGAGTCTGAGATTCCTTCTTGGGCTTTGGATTCAGTTAAAAAAGTTTTTGATGAAGGAATTATGATCGGGGATGATAAAGGATATTTCAACCCCAACGAAAATGTAACGAGAGCAGAGCTTGCCGTTGCACTTGCCAAGATAGCAAAACTGTAAAATGCAAAAGGACGCCCCGGCTTTGTTTGGTGGAGATAAACGGGAACTCTGCACTCTCGGTTTTCGTCGACCGCTCCGAGCGGTATCGACAAAACCGTCGTACTCGAGACACGGCAGTCCCCAAAGCCTATCGCAGCTTTGGGGCTGCCTCAACGTAACCGGGCGCTGCTTTGCAGCGCCCGGTTCGACCCGCAGCATCGACACAAAACGAAAAGGCACACCTTTCGGTGTGCCTTTTCGTTTTGGTGGAGATAAGCGGGATCGAACCGCTGACCTCTTCCACAGCCTCAATTTGTACCGATTTTCAGCCATTTCTAAC
>JAFSCX010000054.1 GCA_017436525.1 Clostridia bacterium
AAAGGCGAAGTGTGAAATTTGCAGCAAGGCTGTCGCCTTGCAAAAATGAACACAAGCAAGGCGAGAAAAGGGGCGAGAGAAACCGTAGTAGGTTCGACTCTTGCCACCCTAGGGTGAGCAATTAAACTTGAACACCGTTTTGAAAAGGTGTTTTTTCGCTCACTCATTGTTAAAATACTCGCCAATAGGCAGTATTGGCAGTGTTTTATGCCTCGATTGAACAAAAAATTCTCTTTTCAAAATCCTTGACCGCAAAGGGAGAAGATTTTGAGGAATTTTTGCTCAATTTGGATGAAGCAAGGCTGCCCCGCCTTGCGAGAACAAATTGGGTAAAAAGCACCGAAATGTGCCGCTTTGCGGCGCATATCGATGTTGAAACTATCGCGCCAAAAGGGCAATCGTTTCAACATGATGGGTTCTTGGGAAGAGATCCACCGGTGTGGCCTCCTGCAGCTCAAAGCCTTGCTCCCTCAAAATTTTAAGATCCCGCGCCAGCGTGGCGGGGTTGCAGGAGACATAGATCAGCTTTTTCGGCGCCATTTGGCAGATGGCCTCTAAGGTCTGCTGATCGCAGCCCTTGCGCGGGGGATCGACGATAATCAAATCGAAGGAGCGCCCCTCTTTGGCAAACCTTGCGGCCGCCGCCTTGGCATCGGCGCAGAAAAACGCGGCATTTTCCACTTGGTTGAGGGCGGCATTTTCTTTGGCATTTTCCACTGCCTGCGGCACGATCTCTACCCCCGCCAGCTCTTTGCATTGCTCCGCAAGGGAGAGCCCGATGGTGCCGATGCCGCAATAAAGATCCAAGACCCGCTCATGGCCCTTGAGGGCCGCATACTCCAATACTTTTTTATAGAGCACCTCTGTCTGGCCGTGGTTGACCTGATAAAAAGACTGAGGGCCGATCCGATAGCGCTTATCAAGGAGAAGATCCTCCATAAAGCCCTCGCCCAGAATGATCTCGCTCTCTTTTCCCAGCACCACATTGGTATTGCGATCGTTATAATTGATGACCACCGTTCTCACTTGGGGGAAAGCATCTGATAAAGCCTTGGCAAAGCGCTCTTTTTGGGGGAAATCCTTGCCGTTGACTACAAGGCAGGCCAAAATCTCTTTTTCCTCGACGCCGCAGCGCAGATAAAGATGGCGGACAAGCCCCGTATATCCCTCTTCCTCATAGGCAGAGATGCCTTCTTTTTCCATAAACGAGAGGGTCCACTGCAGAATCTCATTAAAGAGGGCGGGCTGAATGGCGCAAGGGGCACCGCCCACAACCCCATGGCTGCCGGGGGCATAAAAGCCGCCCTGAATCCTGCCTCTTACATTGCGGATCGGAAATTGAGCCTTATTGCGATAAGACCTCTGCTCCGCCGCACCCAAAATGGGGGAGAGGGGGGCATCTATGCCGCCGATGCGGGCAAGGCAATCCTTGACCTTCTTTTCCTTTAAGCGAAGCTCCTCTTGATAATCAAGATGCCAAAAGGCGCAGCCGCCGCAGCGGGGAAAGAGGGGGCAGGCCGGCTCCACCCGAAAGGGGGAGGGGGAGAGCAGCTTCAAAAGCTTGCCGTAGCCAAATCGTTTGCCTGCTTTCACCACCAAAATCTCAGCCTCTTCTCCCGCCACTGTATTGGGAATGAATAATACATATCCCTCATGGCGGGCGATTCCAAAGCCTTCCTCGGTATAATCTTCAATTTTCACCTTCAAAATCGTATTCTTATTCATAATTTTTATTTTATCATGCTCCCACTCTTTTTGCAATATTTCTTAAAAATTCGTCCATACTGAAAAAGAGGTGATTCTCTTTGTTTACATTATTATTGATTGCGCAAGCCTTTTCCTTGACCGGCGGCTATATTCAGACCTTGGTGCTCTCCTGGATTGCCGCCGATACCGCAGGGGGACTTTATGCTTTGAGCTTCTACATGATCGCTTGCTATCTGCCGGTGGCCCTGCTGGCCTATCCGTTCGGCAGGTGGCTGGACCGCCGCCCCCAGAAAAAATGGCTGCTGCTCAGCGAAAGTCTTTTGGCCGCTCTTTCCCTGCTCCTTTGGCAAGGGGCGAAAAGGGGATGGCTTTCTTTTCCCTTTTTGCTGACCTTCGGCGCCATCTGGGGCGTGGTGCGGGCCTTTCAGACCCCCCTTTATCAAAGCCTGCCGAAAAAACTTTCCGAAAATCTCTCCAAGGGGACCGCTCTGCTGACGGCCGTTACCTGCACCGCCCGAGGCATCGGGCCCATTCTCGGAGGGCTTCTTTACCAGCGCTATGGCGCCCCCGTCCCTTTTTTTATGAATTTTCTCTCCTTTTTGCCCTCTCTTTTGCTCCTCTCTTTGATTAAAATCCCGCCCAACCGCGCCGGAGAAAAGCCGGCCTTAAAAAAACATCTGCCCCTTTTGTGCAAAATCTTCTTGGTGGGCTTTTTGGGGATCAATTATAATGTAACCTTTGTGGCGCTGGTGCGGGAGCGGGGCTTCGAGAGCGGGGCCTATGGCATTGCCCTCGGGCTTTTAGGGCTGGGGGCGCTGGCGGGGCTTTTTTTGAAAAGCAGAGTCAAAAAGCCCTTGCCGTTAGGGATCTTCCCCCTTTTGATGGGGGTGCTCAACCTCTGCCTTTCCAAAGCCGCAGGGCTACTTTGGATCGGCGCTTGCATCCTCCTCTACGGCATCTTGGATTTTTGGTTTTTTGCCCAGAGCATCTTCCTGCTCACCAAAGAAATTAAAAAAGAAGAGACCACCGCCCTCATGGGGCTTTATACCATGGTTTCGGTAGGGGCGATGCCTGCAGGGGCGCTTTTCTGGAGCTTTATTGCCCGCACCTTTTCTCTTCCTTCCGCCCTCGCACTGATCGGCGCAGGGTTGCTGCTTTTGGGCAGTTTTCTCTTTATACCAAAAAGGGATGTAAAAAAATCGCAATGATTTTTTTACATCCCCTTTTAATCAATTCTCCCCGTAAACTGCCCGCCCCGCTTCAGAGCGCCGAAATCCTGCTGGCGCAATGCCTCATAGGCGATAATCGCCACCGCATTGGAAAGATTGAGGCTTCTTGCCTCATCAATCATGGGGATTCGGATGCACCGCTCGGGATAAGGCTTCATAATCCGCTCGGGCAGGCCTTTTGTCTCGCGGCCGAAGAGCAAAAAAATCTCCTGCTGATCATCGGAAAAATCCACCTCGCTATAAACCTTCTGGGCCTTGGTGGTGCAATAATAGATTTTGCCCCGCCCTTCGGCGAAGGCGGCGAATTCTTCATAATTTTCATGGACGGTAAGATTCAGATATTGCCAATAATCCAAGCCTGCCCGCCTGACCGCCTTCTCATCTATGGAAAAACCCAGGGGCTTGACCAGATGCAACGCACAGCCGGTGGTAGCGCAGGTGCGGGAGATATTGCCGGTATTCTGCGGGATCTCCGGCTCTACTAATACAATATGGATCATGCTTCTCTCCTCCCTTTGCCCCTCATCATATCATAATAAAGAAAATTTTTCAATCATATAATGAAAGAGACCTATTTGGTCTAAAATGTTGGTAGAACCTATTTAGGAAGGGTGTGATTATGACGGAACGATTTTCAAAGCTTGCCGCTCATGCACTGGAGCGCAGCCTCCATATTGCCGAAGAATTGGGGCACGCCTACCTCGGAAGCGAGCATCTTCTCTACGGACTTTTGAAGGAAAGCGACGGAGTGGCCTCAAGGCTTTTAATCTCCAAGGGGATCACTGCCGATAAGCTTCGCCGAAAGCTCTGCGAGCGGATCGGATCGGGATGCCCCTCTCTTCTTTCTGTGGGGGATATGACCCCGCGCTTAGAAGGAATCATCACCAAAGGCGGAAGCCTTGCCCATCGATTTGGTTTTTCGGTGGTGGGGACCGATCATCTGCTGATGGCCCTTTGCGAGACTCCGGAAGCGGTGGGCTATAAGCTGCTTTTGGAGCTCAAATGTGAGCCCAAAAAGCTTCATCTGGCCCTTCGGGAGCGGATGGGGCTTGCCGACCTCCCCTTGCAGACCGAAAAGGCAAAAAAGGGGGGCGCCAAAAATCTTCAGAAATTTGCCATTGATCTTACCAAAGAATGTATTTTAGGGAAAAACCATCCCCTGATCGGCAGAGAGGAAGAATTATCTGCCCTCATGCGGATCTTGGTCCGGCAAAATAAAAATAATCCCTGCCTGATCGGAGAAGCGGGGGTCGGCAAGACGGTCATTGTAGAAGGGCTTGCCGCCCGCATTGCCGCAGGGCAGGTTCCGGCCGCTTTGCGGGATATCCAAATCCATATGCTGGATCTGACCGCCCTCATTGCAGGCACCAAATATCGAGGGGAATTTGAAGAGCGGCTTCGCGCGCTGCTGGAAGAGGTGGAAAAGGATCCCAATCTGGTCTTGTTTATTGATGAGATGCACCTTCTGGCGGGCGCCGGCGCAGCGGAAGGGGCCATTGATGCCGCCAATATTCTAAAGCCGGCGCTGGCAAGAGGCCGCATCAAGGTCATCGGCGCTACCACCTTGGAGGAATATCGCCGCCATATTGAAAAGGACAGCGCTTTGGAGCGGCGCTTTGCCCCCATCCATGTGGAAGAGCCCTCAGAGGAGCAGACCATGGAGATCCTCAAGGGCGTGCGCCCCTCTTTGGAGGAGCATCACGGAGTCATCCTCCCCGATGAGACTCTCTCTGCCGCCATCCGCCTTTCGGTGCGATTCATAAACGATCGTTTTCTGCCCGATAAGGCCATTGATCTGATCGACGAAGCAGGCGCGCGGCAGCAGCTGCTGACCTATGCCGCCCAAGGGGGCTCAAGGCGGGCCAAAATTTTGGAAAAGCAGCAAGAACTGGATCAGCTGCTTCGCAAGCGGGAATTTTCAAAATTGCTGACTGTTCGGGATGAGCTGGAGCAGCTCAAGGCCTTGGATGAGCCCGACTCCTCGGAAAAGGCGGTGCTGAGCCCCCGCTCAATTGCCGCCATGGTGCAGGAAAAGACAGGGATTCCCATCAGCGATCAAGAGCCCCAAGGGGAAGCCCTTGCCCTTCGGCTTTCCAAAACCCTTGAGCGAGAGCTGATCGGCCAGCAGGAGGGGATTCGCGCCATCACTTCGGCCATTCTCCGCTCCCGCGCAGGCCTTTCCGACCCTAAGCGCCCCTCCTGCACCCTGCTTTTTTGCGGCCCCACCGGCGTGGGGAAGACCCGCCTTTGCAAGCTTTTGGCAAAGGCCCTCTTCGGAAAAGAAGAGGCCTTGATCAAAATTGATATGGGAGAATATATGGAGCCCCATTCCATCGCCCGCCTGATCGGCTCCCCGCCCGGCTATATCGGCCATGAGAAAGGGGGCGGGCTGGTCAATAAAATCCGCAACCATCCTTATAGCGTGGTGCTTTTTGATGAAATCGAAAAAGCCCATCGGGATGTTTTGAATCTTTTGCTGGGGATTTTGGATGAAGGGCGGCTGACCGATGGAGAGGGGAGATGCGCCGATTTCAGAAATTGCCTCATCATCCTCACCTCCAATTTAGGAAGCGAGCAGGCGGCAGAAGAGCCCTTGGGCTTTGGCAATTCCGGCGGGAAGGATGCGGAAAAAACCATCCGCGCGGCCATAAAAAAAGCCTTGCGGCCTGAATTTCTCAATCGGCTGGATGAAATCGTTGTCTTTCATCCCTTAGATCGGGAGGCGCTGCTTGAAATTGCCCGCATGCAGTTGATTACCTTGCAGGAGCGCCTCGGCGCATTGGGCTATTCCATTGAATTCTCTGAGGATGTGGCCCTTTGGGCGGTGGAGAAGGGCTACGACCGCCGCTACGGCGCCCGCTCCATCATCCGAGCGGTAGAAAAAGAGATCTCCAATGCGCTGGCAGAGCAGCTTCTCAAAGGAGAGCTTTCTGATGGGTTGATTACCGCCGCATCTCTTCATGGATTTCATATTGACGAAACCCATAAAATCCATTAAAATGATGGTATAAATTGTCGTAAAGGATGTTGAACGCATGAAACTGAATTATAAGAGAACGGTGCTGGTGGGCCTTGCTTTTATGTCCATCAGCAGCTTTTGGCAGCTTTACAATTATATTATTCCTCTAATTTTGAAAAACACCTTTGGGGTTACCGATGCGGTGAGCGGCTATGTGATGGCGGCAGATAATATTTTGGCGGTATTTCTGCTCCCCCTTTTCGGCGCCCTCTCCGATCGGGTCCATACCCCCTTCGGGCGGCGCAAGCCTTTCATCATTGTGGGCTCTTTTTTGGCGGCAGGGCTGATGTTTTTGATTCCCTTGGCCGATGCTCAAAAAAATCTCACCCTCTTTGTGGTGGCGCTGGCGGTGCTGCTGATTGTATTGAGCTCCTACCGCTCGCCTGCGGTGGCGCTGATGCCGGATGTAACCCCCAAGCCTTTGCGCAGTAAGGGCAACGCTGTCATCAACCTGATGGGCGCCTTGGGCGGAATTATCACCCATTTGGTGATCTCTTTCTTCGCCCAAAGCTATACCACCATCTTCTCCATTGTGGCAGGCTTTATGGTTACCTGCGCCATCATTCTGATGTTTGGCGTTCATGAAAATAAATTGGTAGCAGAGATGCCCCCTGAGCCGGAGGACACGCAAAAAGAAGCGGGCGGAAAGATGCCCAAAGAGGTCCGCAAGAGCTTGATCTTTATCCTCCTTTCGGTCTTTTTATGGTTTATGGCTTATAACGCTGTGGAAACCGCCTATTCCCGCTATGTGCAGGATGTATGGGGAAGAAGCGAGAGCGTGGGATCCACCATGATGATCATCGCCATGCTGGTGGCCACTGCCAGCTATCTGCCGGTGGGCCAGCTTTCTGCAAAGATCGGCCGTAAAAAGGTCATTCTGGGCGGAGTGGCCTTGATGGCCTGCGCCTTTTTTGCCGGCTTCCTGCTGCCCGGCTATAGCATCGCCGCCTATCTGATCATGGGTGCCATCGGCATCGGTTGGGCCTCCATCAATGTCAACTCCTATCCCATGGTGGTGGAGATGAGCAAGGGAAGCGATGTGGGCAAATATACCGGCCTTTATTATACCTTCTCCATGTCGGCCCAAATCCTCACCCCCATCCTCTCCGGCTATCTCTTTACCTATCTGCCCTTTGGATATCGGGTGCTTTTCCCTTATGCTTTGATTTTCTCGGCGCTGGCCTTTATCACCATGACCTTTGTGCGCCATGGGGATAACCGCCCCGATCTGCCCCAAAGCGCGCTGGAGCTTTTCGGGGAGGAGGATTAAGCGATGGTTTGGCTGATCCTTCTTCTTTTCTTCATTTTCATCCTCTGGATTTTTCTGATTGCCCCCGCCGCAAACGCCTCGGAGGAGCTTCAACTATTAAAATCGAAAAAATATGCCCATCGGGGGCTTCATGATATTCAAAAAGGCATCCCCGAAAATTCGCTTATGGCTTTTTCCTTGGCCGCAGAGAAGGGCTACGCCATTGAGCTGGATGTGCATATCAGCAAGGACGGCGCCTTGGTGGTGGAGCATGATGATACGCTGGAGCGGACCTGCTCTTCTCCTCTTACCATTGAGGAACATGATTGGTCTGCCCTCAAAGACCTTCGGCTGGAGGGCACCGAGGAGCGGCTTCCCCTCTTAAGCGAAGTTCTGGCGCTGGTCGACGGCAGAGTTCCGCTTTTGATTGAAGCCAAGGTGGCAAAAGGAAGCCATACGCGCCTTGCCAAGGCTTTGGCTGAGATGCTCAAGGGCTATCAAGGGCTCTATTGCATCGAATCCTTTGATCCGCGCCCCCTTTATTGGCTCAGAAAAAATGCACCCCATATCATCAGAGGGCAGCTCGCCTCCCATGTGCGCAAGGATGGAGCGAAGGTTTCGCCCCTTACCGATTTTGCCCTCTCTAATCTGCTGGTCCATGTGCTGAGCAGGCCGCATTTTGTCGCCTACGGCTATCAAGACCATCGAAATCTTTCTTTTCGGCTCTGCCGCGCCCTTTTCCGCCCGCCCCTCTTTTTATGGACGGTGCGGGATCAAAAGACAGCAGCCCTTGCCGCTCGGTTGAAGGCGGCGCCCATCTTTGAATCCATGGAGCTTTAAGATCATGGCATTTTTCAAAAAAATCAAGCTGCACTCTTTTTTTGCAGCACTTTTGGGCGGTTTCTTGCCCATTGCCTCCCTTTTCTTTATTGAATTTTTGCAAAGCAACATTACCATCCGCACTTGGACAAGCGCTCTTTTGAATCTTGCCCTGATCGGCGGAATCTACCTGCTGCTTTTCGCCCTCTGCGGCCCCCGCATCGGCGGATGGATCGGCCTGCCTCTTTTCTTCATCATCGGCATTGCCAATCATTATGTCATCGCCTTCCGCGGCACCACCCTGCTGCCTTGGGATATCGCGGCGGCCAAGACGGCCATGAATGTCATCGGCAATTTTACCTTCTCCGTCAAGAAGGAGCTTTTACTCTCCTTGGCAGGAGCGGCAGTATTGATGGTTGCCATCCGGAAAGTTATGCCGAAAAAGCCCCGCAACCGCCGGCTGTTTTCTGCTGTTTCTCTCGCCGCAGCGGCAGGGCTTTTGGCCTTTTTTGCCATCGGCCTTGCCCGCTTTCCTTTCACGGTCGACCATTGGAATCAAAATCATGCCGCCAAAGAAAACGGCTATCTTTTGAATTTTGCCATCAATTTGAAAGCCCTTCGGCCCAAAATGCCGGAAGGCTATTCTTCCGAAAAAGCCCAAGGGCTTTTGGCAGAATATCAAGATGAACAAGAAGCAGGGGAGCGGCCCAATATCATTGTAATCATGAATGAGGCTTTTGCCGATCTTCCCATGAAAGAAAAAAATCTCTCGGAAGATCCTCTTTCCTTTTTTCATTCTCTCCGGCAGCAGGAAAATACCGTCAGCGGGAAGCTGATCACCCCCGTCTTTGGCGGCGGCACCTGCAATACGGAATATGAATTTTTAACCTCCCATGTATGCGAAATGTTGCGGACAGGCAGCTATCCCATGCAGCAGTTGGTCAACGATGAATCCCCCTCGATCGCAAGCGGCCTCAAGGACTTAGGCTATAAAACGATCGGCATCCATCCCTTTTTGGGCAACGGCTGGAATCGCAACCGCGCGTATCCGCTTTTGGGATTTGATCAATTTCTCACCATTGAGGATTTTGATGAGAATGCTGAGCGGATGCGGGATTATATTACCGACCGCGCATGCTATCAAAAGATCAGCGATCTGCTCAAGGAAACGAAAGAGCCTCTTTTTGCTTTTGCGGTAACCATGCAAAATCATGGCGGCTATACCGAAAACCCCGATTCGGTCCCCGATACCCTTTCCTTTGATCAGCAGGAGCAATATCCCCAGACAAAGATGTATCTGGAGCTTCTTAAAGAAAGCGACCAAGCTATCCAAGAGCTGATTGCTGCCCTGGAAAAGCAAGAGCGAAAGACCATCCTGCTCTTTTTCGGCGATCATCAGCCCAGCTTAGGGCAAGAATATACCGCCCTCTTTCCGAAAGCCGCCCAAAGCGGCTATGAAGGCGCCGAGGAAAAATACGGAGTCCCCTTCTTTCTCTGGGCCAATTTTGATCTGAAAGAGGAGCATGGGCTGATCCTCTCGCCCAACCATCTGGCGCCCTATCTTTTGGAACAAGCGCACCTTCCTTTAAGCCCTTATCAACAGTTTGTGGGAGAATTACGCGGGGAGTTTCCCGTCATTTCCCCCATCTTCTGCCAAAATAAGGAGGGAGAGCGCTTTCCGCTCTTTTCCGAGGGAAACCCTCAAATTTCAGATTACCACATTTTGCAATATGATCAGGTTTTTGATTGAATATAGGAGATGAGACCACCATGAAATATACCATGTTGCCCTGGATGAACCCTTTAAGCGCAGGGAAAATTGTAATAGGCGCGGCAGCTGTGCTGCTGCTCTATAACATTTTTGAGCATTTTCTCAAAAAGAACAATTTTTCAATGAGCCGCGGCACCCTTGCCCTGATCAGTAATACCGCATGGCCCTTATGCTTGAATTTTTGCGCCTTCACCCTGTTCTATTGGTATTGGGCACTGCCTATTTCCATCGGGCTTTCTCTTCTTTTTATCATCATCATCCGCGGAGAGCTGAAGACTACCCGCGAGCAAGAGCTGGAGGGCGCCCGCGGGCTGAATCCCGCCATCCGCACCCTTCGCTCAGAGGCCTTCGCCGATCTCTCCATTGATGAGCAAATGGAATTCAAAAAAAATTATCGCCCGCAAAAATTTTATTGGTGGCTCTTTCTGCCCCTCACCGTCGCCCTTCCTTTTTTGGCAGTGCTTTTGCTGGAGCTCTTGGGCGCCGGGGATTACCTTTTTTCCATCGTCTATTTCGAATAAAAAATAAAAGAAGTGGCACAATCTCTAAAAAAGATTGTGCCACTTCTTTTCCGCCTATTTTGATATCATGATATCATGATATCAAAATGTCGTTTTGGCAAAGATTGCTTGTATTTTTTTGCTCGTTTCGCCAAAAATATTATCGTAACCTAATAAAGGAGGTGAAACGAAATGAGCAAAGAAGTAAAGAGCAACGCTAAAGCCGGTCTTGATAAGATGAAGTTTGAGGTCGCCCGTGAAATCGGTGTGGATCTGAAGCAGGGCTACAACGGCGATCTGACTTCTGCACAAGCCGGTCATATCGGCGGCCAGATGACCAAGAAGTTGGTTGAGAAGGCAGAGCAGAATCTGTAATGATAAAAAGAAGCTATAAAAAACGACTTGCTTCGCTATAAAACGATAGCAATGATTTTTCACAAAATAGTTTCTCAAAGAGATGAAAAAGGAGCCTCAAGAGGCTCCTTTTTAATTAAATATGGTCCCTTCCCGCTGGAAGAGTTGATCTACCTTCTCCCGAATTTTTTGATTATAATCCTTTTCCAAAAGGGGATCGAAGGAGAGCATCCGCTTGGCGCAGGAATTTGAGAGGGTGAGAAGCGCAAGATCGGTGGCGCAATCGGCGATCTGCATTTTAGGCAGGCCGTGCTGCATATCCCCAAAGAAATCGCCGGGGCCGCGCAGCTCCAAATCCTTATTGGAGATGGCAAAGCCATCGGTGGTGGAGCAGAAGAAGGAGAGGCGCTCCTTGGTCTTTTCGCTCTTATTGCTGCTGACAAGGATGCAATAAGATTGCTTCTCTCCGCGGCCTACCCGCCCCCGCAGCTGATGCAGCTGCGATAAGCCAAACCGCTCGGCATTTTCCAAAATCATCAAGGTGGCATTGGGTACATTGATGCCCACTTCAATCACGGTGGTGGAGACCAATATATCGCAATCTCCCGCCACAAAGCGAGCCATGGCTTCCTCCTTCAGGGCGGCCTTCATCTTGCCATGAATCAGCGCCACCCGATCGCCGTATTTTTCTTGAAGGGTCGCAAACAATTGCTCGGCGCTCTTGAGGTCCAGCTCTTCATTTTCTTCCACCAACGGGCAGACAATATAGGCCTGCCCGCCCTTGGTGATCTCTTTATCCAAAAAGTTCATCAGCCGCAGGCGATACCCCTCATCCACCAAATAGGAGCGAATTTCCTTTCGGCCTTGCGGTCTGCCGTCCAGAATTGAGAGATCCAGATCGCCCCATACCATCAATGCCATGGTGCGGGGGATGGGCGTTGCGCTCATAACCAATACATGGGGTTTTTTGCCCTTTTGCGCAAGGGCCGCCCGCTGGCGCACGCCGAAGCGATGCTGCTCATCGGCGATGACAAGCCCTAAATTTTCAAATTGCAGATGCCGTTGCAGCAGGGCATGGGTGCCGATGATCAGCCGCACCTCGCCCGATTCGGCCATTCCATAAATCTCTCGTTTTTCTTTCTGGGTCATAGAGCCCACCAACAGGGCACTTTTGATCCCCAATTTTTCCATCAAAGGCTGAAAATAAGCAGCATGCTGACGGGCCAGAATCTCAGTGGGGGCCATAATCGCCACCTGATAGCCCGATCGGATCGCGCCATAGGCCGCCTCCCCTGCCACAAAGGTCTTTCCGCTGCCCACATCACCCTGCAGCAGCCGATTCATGGCAAAGCCGCCTTGCATATCCGAAAAAATCTCTTCTACCGCCCGCTCTTGAGAAGGAGTGGGGGAGAAGGGATGGAGATCCCGAAAGGCAGAATCCCATTTGGCAACAGGGAATCGATTTTGATCCTTCTCTCTGCGGCTGTAAAGAGATAGCCCCAGCTGGAAATAAAGCAATTCCTCGAAGATCAGCCGCCGCCGACCCGTTAAGATCTCCTGCTGATTTTGCGGCAGATGAACCGCCCGCAGGGCTTGGGGCAGGGGAAGCAGATCATATTTTTCCAAAAGCTTCTCGGGCAGGGGATCCGAAATCTGATCTTCCGGCCTTGCCAAAGCCTCTTTCACCAAGCGGCGGATCAAGGTCTGATTCAAACCGCTCACGCAAGGATAGATCGGCAGAATGGAAGGAGCTTCTCCCGCTTTCAGCTCTTGGGCATCGGGGGCGATCATGTGAAGCAATTTTTTAGTGTCCATCCGGCCATAGAAATTAAAGGTTTTGCCCACCTTCAATTTTTGGCGGATATAGGGATTATTAAAATAGGTAAGGGTCATGGCTCCGCTGTCGTCGCCTACCCTAACTTCGGTGAGCAATCTGCCCCCATGGATTCGCCGCTCCACCGGCGCAGAGAGGACGGTTGCAATCAGGCTGACCTTCTCGCCCATATGGATGCTCAGCTCCTCAATGGGCAATACCATCGACCGATCTTCATAGCGGCGGGGATAAAGCTGCAGCAAATCCCCTATGGTCGATACGCCGATCCGCTCAAAAGCGGCCGCTCTTGCTTTTCCGATTCCGGATAACTTTATAATAGGCGTCTGCATTGGCTTTACCCCCTTTCATGAATTTCTATCTCTACTATACAAGATTTCCGGCAAATTTGCAAATAAATCTTGTCTTCTAAAAAATTTTAATATAGAATATCATAGTAAGGAAGTGAATTGGATGAAAACAATTTTAATTACCGGAGGAAGCGGCGCCATCGGCAGTATGACCGCCTACCTTGCTGTCCGCAAGGGGTATCGCGTTGTCTTCAGCTACCATCAGAATCAGTCGGCCGCAGAAAATCTTCTGGAAGATCTAAAAGCTTTGGGCGGAGAGGCTTACGCCATTCAAGGGGATCTCACCAAAGAGGCTGATCGGGCGGCTTTGGTGGAGGCCGCAGGAGAAATTGACGTTTTGGTCAATAATTTCGGTGCCGCCCATTATCGGGAATTCGCCCAAGAGACCGCCGATTCCATCGGCGAGGTTTTGCAAACCAATCTCCTCGCCCATATGGCGCTGACGCGGCTTGCTCTCCCAAAAATGCTCTCCAAAAAAGCGGGCGCGATCATCAATATCTCTTCGGTCTGGGGGCAGACGGGCGCCTCCTGCGAAGTCTCCTATTCTGCCGCCAAGGCAGGGCTTATCGGCTTCACAAAAGCCCTCGCCAAGGAGCTGGCGCCCTCGGGCATTACCGTCAACTGCGTTGCCCCCGGATGTGTGGAAAGTAAAATGCTGGAGGGCTTGGACCGGGTATCTCTTTTAGAGATGATCCCCACGGGTTCGCTTTGCTCGGGGCTGGATGTGGCCCAATCGATCCTCTTTTTGGCAGAGCAAGAGCAGATCACCGGCCAAGTATTAGCCCCCAATGGCGGAATGTATATCTAAAAACAAAGGATTTTCAAAACTTTTTTGAAAATCCTTTTTCATACTGTCAAAAAAGGCACAGACCGCAGAAAATAAGAGCATAAAAGAACTCTGCCGATTCTATAAATTAGCAAGAGAAAAGAAAGCCCACTCTTTTTCCCGGCTTTCTTATTATAAGGAAAAAATCCGCATGATGATGCGGATTTTGAATAAAATTTTCTGCTTTCCGCCGATCTGCTCTCTACCGTGCGTCAAACCTAATGGTAACCGTTC
>JAFSCX010000001.1 GCA_017436525.1 Clostridia bacterium
GCAATTAAACTTGAACACCGTTTTGAAAAGGTATTTTTTCGCTCACTCATTGTTAAAATCCTCGCCAATACGGCAGTATTGGCTGCGTTTTATGCCTCGATTGAACAAAAAAATACTCTTTTCAAAATCCTTGACCGCAAATCGAGAAGATTTTTTGAGATTTTTGCTCAATTTGGATGAAGCAAGGCTACCGCCTTGCGAGAACAAATTGGGTGAAAAGCACCAAAATATGCCGCTTTGCGGCGGGTTCAAGTTTAATTGCTCACCCTACGGTTTCAGTTTTATTTTATTCGCCACCTAAACTCGCGAAGCGAATATCACTCGGCGTAAGCCGAATAACACTGCGTAGCAATAAAACTCGCCGCAAGGCGAATAAAACTGCGAGACTTCCTTTAGAGAAGTCTCGCTATGCATCCTCTTTTTATATTGTATAATAGGAAGAATTGTGATCTTTACTTGAATTCTATGAATCCATTTGGTATAATAATAATGATTTCATAGTATCTTTATTGATATCAGGAGCAAGATAAATGTTTGAAAAATTGAAAGAGAAAGTTCAATCTAAATTGAGCGGTCCCAAAAAAGAAAAGAAAGAGAAAAAGCAAATGCCGTTATGGCTGAGAAAATCGGTATGGGCGGTATTTGTTACCGGCGCATTGACCTGCTTTATTGTCCTTTTGGTGTTTGCTTGGTATTCTTTTATTTATTTGGATGATGAGTTTGATCTTGCAGCAGCGGATAATAAATTGAATTATACCTCTGTGGTCTACGGAGTAAAGGATGGCTCATATGTAGAGGCGGAGACTCTTCATGCCAGTGAAAACCGTATTTGGGCGGATATTGAAGATATTCCTGAAAATCTGAAGTGGGCTTTTGTATCCATTGAGGATGAGCGTTTTTACCAGCATAGCGGCGTGGATATTAAGCGTACCCTCCATGCGGTCCTTAATTTCTTTAATCCCGCAAGCCGCTCTTCTTTCGGTGGTTCTACCATTACGCAGCAGGTAGTAAAAAATATAACCGGCGACAATGAGACGACCGTTTCCCGTAAAATTCAAGAGATTCGCCGCGCATGGTATGTGGAGCGCGAATATCAAAAAGATCAGATTTTAGAGGTCTATCTCAATACCATCTATCTTTCTCAGGGTTGTTATGGGGTGCAGACTGCGGCAGAAAAATATTTCGGCAAAACCTTGGATGAGCTTACCTTGCTGGAATGTGCTTCCATTGCATCGATTACCAAGTATCCCACTTATTACGATCCCATTCAGAATCCTCAAAATAATCTGGATCGTGCTTATAATGTGATCAATAAAATGCAAGAGCTTGGCCATATCACCGAAGAAGAGGCTGAAGAGGCAAAGAGCCAAAAATTAAAACTTTCCTCCGGCGAAAAGGCGCAGGTGGCAAGTAGTGAGATCAATAGTTATTTTGTGGATCGGGTTATTGATGATGTTTTAGATGCGCTGATCAATAAAAAAGGGTATAGCGAGTCCTATGCCTATTCATTGGTCTTTTCCGGCGGTATTCAAATCTATTCCACCATGGATATGGATGTTCAGAAGGAGATTGATGATGTCTATAAGGACCATTCCAATTTCCCGTCGATAAAATCGGGAAAGGATGGTTCAAAGCCCCAAAGTGCGATTGTTATCATTGATAATAATACTGGCGCTATCGTCGGAATGTCCGGCGGGGTGGGCAAAAAAACCACTGCTCGTGGCCTCAATCGTGCCACCGGCGCCTATCGTCAACCGGGCTCCAGCATGAAGCCCATCGGCACCTATGGCCCGGCCATTGAATATGCCGCCACCATTGATGGGGTGCGGGTTTCTCCCGGATTGATGGTGCTGGATAAAGGGGTGCGTGAAGATGAAAATGGGAATATGTGGCCCAAAAACTATGGCGCGACCTCTGAGAAGATGGTAACCGTGCAAAAGGGTGTCAATAGCTCGCTTAATACCATTGCTGTGCGGGTGAATCAAGCCCTTGGCGCATGGCGCGGCTTTGATTTCTTAAAGAATAATTTGGGTGTTACCACCTTGGTCCCCGGCTCCGGCAATGATGAAAACGATCAGGCGATGGCCTTGGGCGGCCTAACCAAAGGAATCAGCGTGATGGAGATTACCGCTGCCTATGCCGCCTTCCCCAATGAGGGCACCTATACAAAGCCTTATACCTTTACTAAGATTTGCGATCAAAACGGCCGTGTAATTTTGGAAAATTATATCGAATCCGATGTGGCGATGTCCAAGAATACTGCCGCGATCATGAATCAAATGCTCCATAATGCCGCCACCTATGGCACCGGAGCAGGCGCCAATTTCGGCACCACCGCCATTGCCGGTAAAACCGGTACCACCAGCGATGATAAGGACCGTTGGTTTGTGGGCTATACCCGCTATTATACGGCCGGCGTATGGTTTGGCTATGATATTCCCGCAACCATCTATGCAAGCGGAAATCCGGCTGCAAATGCATGGAAAAAGGTGATGAAGGATGTTCATGCAGGTCTGGCTTATAAATCCTTTGATAGCCCTACCGGTCTGGTTACTGTAGAGGTCTGCTCTGAGACGGGGAAATTACCCACTGAGAAGTGTGTGGAAAAGACAAGCGGGCTTTATTTTGCAAGCAGCTTGCCTACTGTTTCGTGCGATGTTTGCGGCATGCCGGATCCCAATGCACCGGTCGATCCCAATGCGCCTGCAGATCCCAATGCACCGGTCGATCCTAACGCACCTGCAGATCCTGATACGCCGGCAGATCCCACAACTCCTGATGATCCTACAACCCCAACCGATCCCACAACACCCACAGATCCCACAATCCCGACTCTTCCCGAAAATCCGGAGGATACGGTTGCAACTGAATAGTAAAAAGGCTGTAAAAAACTTTCGTTTTTTACAGCCTCAGACTGTCAAAAAAAGGCACAGACCGCAGAAAATAAGAGAATAAAAGAATTCTGCCGATTCTATAAATCAGCAAGGAAAAAAACCTACACTTTTTTCCTTGCTTTCTTATTATAAGGAAAAAATCCGCATCATCATGCGGATTTTTGATTAAAATTTTTTGCTTTCCGCCGATCTGCTCTCTGCCGTACCTGTGTACGCC
>JAFSCX010000055.1 GCA_017436525.1 Clostridia bacterium
GCTGGGAGACTCTCAAAAAAGAGTGCAGATTTCGTCGATCTGTTCTCGTCGGCGTACACAGGTACGGCAGAGAGCAGATCGGCGGAAAGCAGAAAATTTTAATCAAAAATCCGCATGATGATGCGGATTTTTTCCTTATAACAAGAAAGCAAGGAAAAAAGAGTAGGGTTTTTTCCCTTGCTGATTTATAGAATCGGCAGAATTCTTTTATTCTCTTATTTTCTGCGGTCTGTGCCTTTTTTGACAGTCTGAAAAGGTTGCAGAAACAAATGTTTCTGCAACCTTTCACTTTAGGGTTATTTAGTGAGATATTGCGCAGCCATTACAGCGATCTGAGCACGGGTTACATGGCCCTTGGGGTTCAGATAAAGCTTTCCTTTTTCAAGAGATCCGCTCAAAATGCCAAAGTCAACTGCAAGACGCATATAAGGCTTAGCCCAAGATGCAACCTTTGCTTCATCAACAAAGTCGATAGAATTATATACAACATCTTCTACATTTTTATAGCAGTTATAATATTCAGCACCGGTCTTGAGATCGGTTGCAACCATGCTGTTGGGGTCAATCTTTCCTGCATTCATCAAAGCAATATTAACCATGATTACTGCAAGCTGCTCACGAGTTGCGGGAGAATTACCATCAAAGGTAAACTTTGAGCCCTTCTTATTACCAACCATGATGCCGGTAGCAGAAACTGCACGTACATAAGGCGCTGCCCAAGCAACAATCTTATCAGAATAGTTGAGCTGATGCTTTGCATAGTGAGTTACATCAATACCCATGATATGAGCAGCCACAACTGCAATCTGATAACGGGTAACCTTACTGGAAGCTTTGAAATTGCCCTTTTCATCACCAATCATAATGCCATAGCCGCCCTCATTGAGCAAATCAACATAAGGCTTCGCCCAAGAAACGATCTTTGCTGCATCCTTATAGGCGATCGGCTTACGATCGGAATAGATTCTGATTACACCCTTCTCTTCGGGATTGGAGCTGGGCACCTCATTCCCTTCAAACTCTATCGTACGCTTGCTTGCGCTCTGCGTATAATACAAAGTGGTCAACTTTTGATCCAAGGTGATAACCGAATCATCTCTGAACTCAACACCGCGATCTACAGAAGAGTAAACAACAACACTATCATTATCCGTATTGCTCTTTACAACAAGCTTGGTGGTCTTAACCTCTGCCGGCAGATAGATTGCATATTCATTAATGCCGGTGAGATATGCAGGATACTCAGCCTTATCAACCACTGCACTAAAGGCAGGCTTTACACTTACATTTGCATAGGTAACGACAGAGATCGGATAAGTCTTCGTGTCTTTCCCATTTTCAGCAGTTACCTTAATATAAAGGGTGGTAGAGTTCTTATCAGCAAGGACAAGCTGATTATTCTTGAGGGGCACCTGCAGCGACTGATCGACATAAATCTGATAAGCAGCCCCTTCAGAAACCTTTACTTTAGCTGTACCGACATTGGAGAATCTCATGTTCCACAAAAGACCGGTATTGGTCTTTATACCGCCTTCGATAGAGAGAACATCACATTCAGCGCTTTTTGCGTATACAAAACGCAAATTATAGGTCTTCGTTGTAACACCATCCTGCGCGGTTACAATCATCTTACAAGTAAGCCCGTTTCCGATATCTTCGATGGTATAAGTCCCATTATTCGAAGTCAAAAGGGTGGAACCATTATATACCTTAGCGGTACTTCCGAAATAGAGCTCGGGCTTGAAGCTGATTGCATCTCTCACATGAGCTTCATAGGTATTATTACCCACATAAGTCATATTGGAAATACTATTAACAGCAGCAAACTTGATGGGATTCTCACCATTATATCTTGCAACCTTAACGGTATAAAGATTAGATGCAGTACCATCCTCACTGGTGATCTTCACATAATGCAAAGTCTCTTTACCATAGGCGGCAGCAACAACGGGGGTGGAAACCTTGCAGTCTTTATCACTAAAGAAACCAACGGTTGCGTTTGTAGAAGCGATTACTCTGTTCTTCAGGCCGTTCATAAAGGAAATCGACTGATATTTGGTATGGATATATACCGTTTTGCTCATTTGATCAATGAAATAATATCCATCGCCGGGGAAAAGCTCAAGATCAAGGAACAGAGCGTTGGAACTCTTAGCCCGATTCAATACAACCATGAAAGATTTGGATGCGCCGCTGATATCGGAAGTTACCGTTACCTTATAGGTAACGCCATCGGCAGACGGTACCATCTCATTGACCAGCTCATAATCGTTTGAACCGTTGCGTTTTTCAATGGTAACGGAGCAACAGGAACCGATATCTGCAGGAACCTCATAAACCTCCAGATCGGGAGAAACGGTATCGGTAAATTCATCGAACTGCTCATCATCATAGACTTCGCCAGATTTAACAGTTCCGGTGCCAAACATCCCCTTATTGATTTTATAAAGATCAATCTTTTCGGAAACACCATCAGAACGCTTGGTCATGCCCCAATCAAGATAGCTATATTCTACAAAGCCTTTTGTATGCTCTGCTTCCGTATAGAGAGATGGATCGCTACGGCCGCCGGCATACTTAATCTTATCGGGAGTCAAGCCGGATGCAGCATCAATGGTATCTGCCCAATAGTTGCCGGAATAATCGATCACCGTACCATCGCCGGTACCATTGGTCAGAGGAATCTGGTTCAAATTGACAATGCGATTACCCTTGCAAATGATCTGATCGGAGCAATCATAGGATGCAGAATTGCCAGCCCAACGAGAAGCTGCATTACCTGCAAGGAAGGTATCTTGAGTGCCTCTGGCATCCTTGGTATCTACAATGATATTGTTGGTAAGGAAGAATTTCATGTTGGTACCGGTGAATCGAATCTGCATGGCAGCATTACCGGAGCCAAAGCCATTATAGAACAGATTATTATCAATATTATAGGTAATATTGCTCTTAATTGCCTGATTTCCCTGATCATCCACCGTGCTGATGGCGTAGAAACCGGTAAGGCCCTTAGAGTTGCTGTTGCTCTTCGCATTATTATAGATACAGCTATTGGTAATGGAATAATAAGGATTGGCAACATCACGAGAGCGGAAATCAGTCATAAAGGATCTATTATTACCATTCCACTGCATGGCATTCCCATAGAAGGTATTATCAATTACCAGCTTCTCGATATAGGGACCAAAGACATGGCATCTTTGGTTGCGATCAATGCGCACATCATAGAGAGATACATGGGCAATATCGGGATTCGCATTGGAAGAAATCTTATTGAAATTGAAAAGGTAAATATTATCATTCCCATTGCAATCCTTACCGCCGCCTGCATTCTCAGCAATTACATTGCGGAAGATTACTGCGTTGGTGATACCACCGGCATGGGCCACATCATCTACATAAGAGCAACCCTCACCCATCTTGATACCATCAATGGTGATAATGAAATCGCTGGCAGCAGGATCCACACGGATGCATGCATTGAAGATGGTCTCTTTGGCATCATCCGCACGATCGGGATTCAATGTCCATCCTGCGGAAGCAATATTCTCGGGGGTAACCACATCAACAGGCTTAACATTGGGATTTACACCATACTGCTCGCCCAAAATGGTGCAAGAGCCGGAAATCAGCATTTCATCGGTATATACACCTGCAGGAACTGCGATCTTCGGAATATCATAGCCCTTGCTCTTGGCATAAGCCATCAAAGACTTAACATCGCCAAATAAAGATTTTCCAATCTCCATTCTATAAATCTTTCCACGCCAACGATAAGGAACACTGGCAGAGGGCGCATTCTTTACCAGACTGGGCTGATACATGAACACATCGGGAAATTCGGCAGAGAAATAAGAAGCCTTATCAATAGAGCCTACATTTTCTAAAGAGATCTTATAAATAGGAGCGAAAGAAGGATACGCGCTGTTGGTAATCTGAGCATAGTAAACAGTACCGCCATAAACATTGGAACTGAGGTTGCTCATTTCGATCTTATCGATGGGATTGGAGACACTCTCATAAACACCATCTTCAATCACTGCATTTTTATAGAACTTGATTTCACTATCCTTATGCGCTGTGAAAGAGGGCTTAAATACAGTAACTCCGGATTCCTCGAATACATTGAAGACCATTTTATAATTGAAATTATCGAGAGAATACATTGCCCAATTGTTGATGGCCACATCCCAGATGGAATCGGTGCTCAGATTGGTCATCTCCATATTGGTCCAAAAAGCAGTACGGATCAAGCGTGCTTTGCTGGGATCCATAAAGACAGGAGCCTCTACAGCATCGCCATTGATATCCCCGAAATAGTTGTAGGACATATCAATATAGGTGTCATTATTTGCACCGTTCAGATGGGGAACCTTGTATGCACCCAATAAACGGTTATTGGAGATCTGGATACAAGAAGTCTGATCAACATTAGGAGAATCCAGCAAGTACTCCGGATCCAATACAGTGGTGGGTACAGCGGAGTAAATATCATTGTCTCTCATATCAAAGGAAGAGTTTTTATTGACAAACTCATAATGAATCAGACCGGCTGCAGAAGATGCATTATAGAAAATGCAATTATTTACGTCCAAAAGGCTGGAGGGACGCTGATCACTGGCAGTTACATTTGCATCCGAAATCGCACCGTTGATGGCAGTATTGATGGTATGGCTCATATTGTCCATTGAAATAACAGGACCTTCGGGCACGGAATCATTATAGAAGCAAGACTCGGTGATTTTGATATAAGGAGCCACGCCGGTTTCAAAGCTGGTCTTATTCAAAAAGCCCTGCCTATTATTAACATATGCAACACGCTTTGCCTCAAATTTGCTGAAATAGGGGCTGATCAAGCCTTGGGTCTTTTGGCCGGTTGCATAAATATTTTCCATGGTCACATTTCTGATATGGCCCTTGGAGAACATACATACTGCATAGCCCTGAGAATCCTCATTTCCTGCATTTTCAAAAACCACGTTCTTGAAGGTAAGGTTGGATTCACCATAAGTACGATAGATATCAACAAATGCTCCGCCTTCACCAAAGCGAACACCATCAAAAGTGATATCGGACTTTCTGGCTTCGTTTCCTACAATCACACTACCGGTGATATAAGATGCAGCCGCATAATCCTTAGAAAGAGTCCAGGGCTTATTGGGAGCCGCAGAATTCTTCACCGGATCAATACCGGCGTTGGCACCGATAATCGTAACAGCACCTTTGATTCTAATATCTTGATCATAAGTACCGCAAATCATGATGACGGGCTTTTGCCTTCTTTCTGCTACGGCATAATCCCATGCAGCTTCAAAAGAGGCAAAATGCCAATCTTCATTAAATGGCTCATTGGTTGTCTTACCACGGTAAGTATAACTGATCATCTCACCTGCGGAGACACCACTCCATGCGGTATTTACTACTAACGCACTGTCGCCCAGGGTTTGATAATCATCCCCGTGCTCTGCGGAAGCAGGCAATACACAGACGGAAAACATAGATACCAGCATCAGCACAAGCGATATTGCCGATATCAAGGATTTCATCTTCTTCATAATCTTCTTTCTCTCCTTAACTGAAATTGCTCAAACGTGATATACATAAGCAGTTTTATTATAACAAATAATATTGGCAAAGGGCATAACCTAATGTTGTTAAAATGCCACACTTTGTTGCCTATTTTGAAATGGAGCCTGTTGCTTTTCAAAAAATCACTTGGTGAAAATTGTTTCGCTTCTGCTTTTGCTTTCGGATGCATATGCATTTATAAAGAAACGGAGGAAAACATATGAAAAAAATATCCATTTTTATCATAGTAGCATTGCTGATGACCACTATATGTTGCACAACTGCTTCGGCGGCGCCGGAAGTTGAAGCCCCTTCGGCATTGCTGATGGACCAAGCTACGGGAACGGTTCTTTTCGAAAAAAATGCCGATGAAAAGCGTGCCCCCGCTTCGGTTACAAAAGTAATGACCATGCTATTGATTATGGAAGCGCTGGATGGCGGAAAGCTGACCCTTGAGACCCCCATCCCCGTCTCTGCAGAGGCGGCGGGAATGGGCGGCAGCCAGGTCT
Source organism: Clostridia bacterium (assembly GCA_017436525.1). GTDB lineage: Bacteria > Bacillota > Clostridia > Oscillospirales > QAKW01 > QAKW01. The sequence goes on from JAFSCX010000055.1 coordinate 6,078, forward strand.
ATCTCAAGGAGGGAGAGACCATGACGGTAGATGAGATGCTCAAGTGCATTGCTGTCGTCTCCGCCAATGATTGCTGCGTAGCGATGGCGGAGGCCATCAGCGGAAGCACGGCCGATTTTATTGCCGCCATGAACGAAAAAGCAAAGGCCTTGAAGATGACCAATACCCATTTCAACAGCTGCACCGGCCTTGATACCGAGGACCACTATACCACCGCCCGTGATATTGCGATCATGAGCCGCGAATTGATGAAGCATGAGCAGATCCGCAATTATACTACCATTTGGATGGATACGGTCCGAAACGGCGCTTTTTCTCTTTCCAACACCAATAAATTAGTGCGTTTTTATCAAGGTGCCACCGGACTTAAGACAGGGTTCACCGATTCTGCCGGATATTGCCTTTCCGCCACTGCCGAGAAGGATTCTTTAGCACTGATCGCTGTCATCCTTGGGGGCGAGACCTCCGACAAACGATTTGAAGATGCCAAAACCTTACTGAATTTCGGTTTTTCTCAATATGGCCTCTACAGCCAGCCCCTCCCCAATCCTGCCGGAGTTAAGGTAATCAAAGGGTTGGAGGATACGGTGGTGCCCATTCCAAAAAACAACCCTTCTTTCCTGATCCCAAAAGGGAAGGAAGAGGCCATCACCTATGAGATAAAACTGCCGGATTCGGTGGCAGCGCCGGTGGAAAAAGGGCAGCGGTTGGGGACGGTTACCTATCATTTAGACGGCGAAAAAATCGGAACAATCGATCTTTTGGCTGAAAAAGAGATTCCGAAAGTAACCTTTTCTCATTTATTTTTTCATATAATTCGATATTTTTTCGTAGTTTAGACTTGAATCCATCCATGATTTATGATATGATTACAGAAAGAAAACTGAAAATAGTGTAAAATAGTGTAAATAGGAGAATAACCATGTCTGTTCGGATCAACAGAAAGTATCTTAGCCAATTTATCAACCCCCGTGAGCCCGAATATATTCGCCCCTATGTGGAAGTAGCGCATAATATTCTGCATAATAAAAAAGGCCCCGGCAATGATTTTTTAGGCTGGGTTGACCTTCCTCTCAACTACGATAAAGAAGAATATGTCCGCATTAAAGAAGCTGCCGCAAAAATCTGCAAAAACTCTGAGGTTTTGCTGGTGATCGGCATCGGCGGAAGCTATCTGGGCGCAAGAGCGGCGATTGAATTCATCCAATCCCCTCTCTACAATAATCTGAAGAAAGATACGCCCGATATCTATTTCATCGGCAACAATATCAGCTCTACCTATTTGAGCGAGATTATGTCGATTGTGGAGGGGCGCGATTTCTCCATCAATGTTATTTCCAAATCCGGCACCACCACAGAACCCGCCATCGCCTTCCGCATCTTCAAAAACCTGATCGAAAAGAAATACGGCGAAGAGGAGGCAAAGAACCATATCTTTGTAACCACCGATAAGGCAAAGGGTACTTTGAAGGGCCTTGCTACCGAAAAGGGATATGAGACTTTTGTGGTGCCCGACGATGTGGGCGGCCGTTTCTCCGTTTTGACCGCAGTCGGTCTTCTGCCGATCGCTGTCGCAGGGATTGATCTGGATGAGGTCATGAAAGGCGCGGCCGACGCCCGCTTGGATACCCTCACCATCGATAATGATTGCTATGCTTATGCCATCGACCGCACGCTGCTTCAAAGAAAGGGCAAGAGCATCGAGATGCTCATCACCTATGAGCCCTCCGGCGTTTATTTCGCCGAGTGGTGGAAGCAGCTTTACGGCGAGAGCGAAGGAAAAGATAATAAGGGTCTCTTCCCTGCATCTGCCACCTTCTCTACCGACCTTCATTCTTTGGGTCAGTTTGTGCAGGATGGTGCACGCAATATGTTTGAGACCGTTTTGAAATGCAATGAGGTGAGCAAAAAGATCACCATTGAAGAGGAAGAGGGCGATATCGACGGTTTGAACTTCCTGGCTGGAAAGACGGTTCAATATGTAAACGACAGTGCATTTTTAGGCACGGTGCTTGCCCATACAGACGGCGGTGTGCCCAACATTGTATTGGAAATTGATGCATACGACGCCTATAACTTCGGTTATTTGGTCTATTTCTTCGAGAAGGCCTGCGCCATCTCCGGCTACCTTTTGGGTGTCAACCCCTTCAATCAGCCCGGAGTTGAGGCCTATAAGAAAAATATGTTTGCTCTTTTGGGCAAGCCCGGCTATGAGCAGGAAACCGAAGAAATCAATAAGAAAATCAACAGATTAGGTTAACCGGCATTAGCCTGTATCTGTTAATAAATTCAAGATGTCGGAGAAAAGAGGAACGAGTTATGGTAAAGGTAATTTTAGGTAAAAAAGGCACCGGAAAAACCAAAACTTTGATTGAAATGGTAAACAAAGCAGCCGCAGAGGCAACCGGTAGCGTCGTCTGCATCGAGTATGGCGACAAGCTGAAGCTGGATATTTCTCATAAGGCACGCTTAATCGATATCACCAACTATCCTGTAGATTCCAACGAAGGTCTTGAGGGCTTCATCAGCGGCCTGATGGCAGGCAACTACGATATTACCAATGTATATGTAGATTCCCTGCTGAAGATCGTAGGGGAAGATCTGGATGAGCTGGGCGTTGCTTTGGACAATATGGCAAAGCTCACCAAAGCCAACAACGCCACCTTGGTTTGCTTGGTTTCTGCCGATGTGGAGACTGCTCCCGAATCTGTAAAGAAATATATGTAATCATTGCCAAAAGCGCCGCTTCTAACGGAAGCGGCGCTTTTTTGGTATATTCACCCACTCTTTTTGCATATGTATTAGCAAGAAAGGGCGGGGGTTGATTTGTATTACGAATGTGATGAGAGAGCAAAAGAGCTTGCAAGATATATGATCGCCAATAAAGCCACAGTGCGAAAAGCGGCGGCGGTATTCAAGATTTCAAAATCCACCGTACATAAGGATGTGAGCCAGCGGCTGCAGAATATCGACTACGGCCTCTTTTTACAGATGCGAGAGCTTCTTGGCGAAAATTTAAGAGAGCGGCATATTCGCGGCGGCATTGCAACTAAAAATAAATACGAGCGTTTGCGCACAAAAAAAGAATAGGTGGAAGGCGTCCCTTCCACCTATTCTACAGCGTGTCAAA
>JAFSCX010000056.1 GCA_017436525.1 Clostridia bacterium
GCAATAAAAAGTGCGAGATGCATCAGCATCTCGCACTTTTATTATTGCTCGATAAATTCAATAAAGTGGTAACTCTCCAAGATCTGAAAATATTTGGCAAGGCGGGGGTAGAGGGGCTCGGCCTTCTCGCCGAAATGCTCCTTTACCTTTTCTCCCAAGGCGATAATATCTTGCTTCCCATCTAAAAGGGGCCATACAAAGCTGCCCAGCTCATCCAAATGAATATGCGTAAAGCGGGGCTTTTTCAAAAGCTTTTGGGCAAGGGTATTAAAGAAGCCTTTATTTTCAAGATGAAGATCCACCAAGCCATCCTCTCTTTGGGACCAATCAAGGCCTTCTTTGCGAGAGGGGATTTTTTCCAGATAGTTTTGAGGGATTTTTTTCTTTTTCATTATTTATTGCGCTTTCTCCAAAGGGAAAATTTCAAGACGCACAATACAATCAGCCCGAAGGTCAGAATGCTGACCACATTGGTTGCCCATACAGGCAGGCTGATAAAGCGGGAAAGATCCACCATCTTATCCAATCCGAATACAGCAAAGAGGGCAAGCAGGATGCCGACCAAGCCTTCTCCTGCGATCATACCGGAGCAGAAGAGGATGCCGTCGGAGATGATGGCCTTTTTGGTTTCCTCGTCCTTTTTCAGCTTATCGATAAACAGCCGTACCAAGCCGCCGACCATAATGCAGGCATTGAGATGGACAGGCAGATAAATACCGATGGCAAAGGGCAGAACGGGGATTCCGATGACCTCTACAACGATGGCGATAAATACGCCGATCAATACCAGATTCCAAGGCAGATTGCCGCTGGTAACGCCCTCAACGATCATCTTCATCAAGGTGGCCTGAGGGGCGGCCAACTGCTCAGAGCCGAAGCCCCAAGCGCTATCCAGCAGATAAAGAGTACCGCCGATGGCAAGGGCAGAAGAGATGACACCTACAATCTCGCCGATCTGCTGCTTTTTGGGAGTTGCGCCCAAGAGATAGCCGGTCTTAAGATCCTGAGAGGTATCGCCGGCAATGGCGGCTACAATGCAGATGATGGAGCCGATGGCAATGGCACTGCGCATCATGGTGGCGCCGCTGCCGCCGGTTACCTTTAAGATTAAGGTGGCAATCAGCAAAGTGGCGATGGCCATGCCCGATACAGGGTTATTACTGCTGCCTACCAAGCCGACCATACGGGAGGAAACAGTGGCAAAAAAGAATCCGAAAATGACAACGATGATCGCGCCCAAAAGGCTTACGGGGATAGCGGGAACCAGCCATACCAGCAGGGTAAGAATCGCCAATGCAAGGATGACGATCTTCATGTTGAGATCCCGCTCGGTGCGAAGATTGCCGGCAGCACCGGCACCCTTCATGCTCTTCATGGCACCGGAGAAGGTCGTTACAATCAAGGGCAGGGATTTGATCAGGCTGATGATACCGCCTGCAGCCAGAGCACCGGCGCCGATATAGCGGATATAGCTGCTCCAGATACCGGCCGCACCGCTCTTCGCAAAGATCTCACCGATGGGGGCCGTGCCGGGATAAAGAATCAGCTCCGCACCAAAGAGGACAATCATCGGGATCAAGACAACCCAGCTTAAGAGGCCGCCTGCAAACATATAGGAAGAAATGCGGGGGCCGCAGATGTAGCCCACGCTCATTACTGCGGGATAGATCTGAGTGCCGATGGCGCCTGCGAAGCCTTTTACAGCGAAGGTAATCTCGCCGGCTACCAGCTTGAGACCGTCAATGATAAATTTGAAGATGGCGGCAATGCCCATTCCCGCAAAGACGGTAGAGGCATTGGAGCCGCCTTCCTCCCCTGCAAGAAGAACCTCCGCACAAGCAGTCCCTTCAGGATAGGGAAGGGTGCCGTGCTCTTTTACAATCAATGCATTTCTCAAAGGAATCATGAAGAAGACGCCCAAAAGACCGCCCAAGACGGCGATCACCGTAATCTCCAGCATTCCGGGCTTTTCCATGGTGCCTTCTGCGGCCCAAAGGAAGAGGGCAGGCAGAGTGAAGATGGCGCCTGCCGCCAAGGATTCACCGGCAGAGCCGATGGTTTGCACTAAATTGCTCTCTAAGATGGAGTTTTTCCGCATCAGTACGCGGATCACGCCCATGGAGATGACGGCGGCGGGAATCGATGCAGAGACGGTCATTCCCACTCTCAGCCCCAAATAGGCGTTTGCTGCGCCGAAAATCACAGCCAGAAGAATACCCATCACAATGGAAGTGATTGTGATCTCGGGGGTGATCTTCTCAGCAGGAATATACGGCTTAAATGTTTTTTGCTGTTCCATTTTATTCTCCTTTTAATTTTTTACTATTGCATAGTCCTACAAATTATAACATAGCTTTCTAAATAAAGCAATCGCTATTTTTTCTCTCAGTATAATTATAAATTTTTATACTCTCATCATGGAAATAGAAAAGTATAATTATAAATTTTTATACTCTGAAATGGCGGGGGAGTATAATTATAAATTTTTATACGGGAGAAAAATGAGGTTGAAGGCGGAGCGGGATTGTGGTAGAATGAGAGGGAAAAAGAAAAGGAGCGTTGCTATGAGAGCATTAAATTACGAGGAGATTCGGTCGGCAGCTTTTGGCGCGGTCTGTGTGCGGCAGGAAAGCGACGGAATTCATTTTTACCGTTTTCATCAAAACCAGATGGAGCATTATGAGCAAAACAGAGAAGATTTTTTTAGAAAAAGCAAGGCCACGGCAGGGGTGCGGCTGAGCTTTATGAGCGATACCACCAGCTTAAAGATCGATTACACCCTGATTCAGGGCTCCAGCAGAAAATTTGCCCATTTTGATGTCTGCGAGAATGGGGTTTTAGTAGGGCATTTCGGAGTGGAAGAAGAGGGGGATTCCAAGCAGAGCGGAGAGGTCCTGCTCTCTGCAGGGGAAAAGCTGGTAGAGATCTATTTCCCTTGGTCTGCAGGGGCGATTATTGCGTCCATTGCCCTTTCCGAGGGCGCGACCTTTGAGCCGGCCAAGCGGCAGAAAACCATGCTCAGCTATGGGGATTCCATCACCCAAGGATATGATGCTTCTTATCCTTCGCAGGCATATGCGGCAAAGCTTGCTGCGTTGCTGGATGCGGATTCCATCAATCGCGGGATCGGCGGCGAGATTTTTCGGCCTGCTCTTCTTTTGGAAAAAGAAGATTTTGAGCCGGATTATATTACCGTGGCATACGGGACCAACGATTGGTCCTGCCGCACCATGGAGAGCTTTGCCGAAAATTGCAGAAGCTTTTATGCTACTTTATCGGAGCAATATCCCAAAAGCAAAATCTATGCCATCACCCCCATCTGGCGGAAGGATGGCGAGGAAGAGCGGCCCATCGGCGTGCCTCACGGGGCAATGGAGAGCGTGATCGAAGAGCTGGTGGCGGATCTTCCCAATGTGCGGGTGATCGGCGGCTATCCGCTTACGCCTCACCTTTCGGCATTTTTCTCCGATCTTTATCTGCATCCCAATGATCTGGGATTTCTCCATTATGCTCACGCTCTTTGCGAGGAAATAAAAAATGAAGGCTAAAAAAACAATTTTAACATTGGTTGAGATTCTTTTGATCGGAGTCTTTCTGGTATCTGCTTATAGGATCTTTCATTATTATAAAGAAGCGAGGGAGAATACCGCTCTTTATGGCGCAATGCAAGAGGAAAAAGCAGAGCTTGAGCAGCAAGCAGAGGGTCAAAAGGAAGAAAAAACCCTCACCCCCAAGGAAAAATACGGCGCTTTCAAGGAAAAAAACGAAGATTTTATCGGTTGGCTGACCATTGAAGGGACGAAGGTGGATTATCCGGTGGTCCAAAGTGAGGAACCGAATTATTATCTTTATCGGGATTTTAATAAGCAAAACAGCCGTTACGGCACCCTTTATTTAGGCGAGGGCTGTGATTGGGAAAAAAGCGATAATCTTCTGATCCACGGCCATCATATGCGCAACGGAAGTATGTTTGCCACTGTGGCAAAATATGCGTCCGAGAAATTTTATGAGGAGCATAAAATCATCCGTTTTGATACCATGAAGGGCTTTGGCACCTATGAAATTATAGCGGTGTTGAAGGTGGGGCTGGCGGAGGAGGAGCATTTTGCCTATTATGATTTTATCAAGGCGAAATCCAAAAAGGAATATGATGCGTTCATCTCCGCTTGCAAAAAGCGCTCCCTTTATGATACGGGAGTCAGCGCAAAATACGGCGATCGGCTGATTACCCTTTCGACCTGCGAATATTCGGTGGATGAGGGAAGAATCGTGGTTGTAGCTAAAAAAACTAAATAGACAAAAAGCCTCTGGGGCTCCCTTTCTAAGGAAATAAGCGTCTTAAAATCTGAAAATATGGCGCAAAACCGCTTCTTCCTTGCGAAGGGAGCCCCTTTGCGGACTTTTCATGAATATTTGAATTGACAAATACAATATATATAAGTATAATTGTATACAAATCCAAAAAGAGTCAGGAGGAATCAGAATGTTGGAATTATCTTCCAAAAGCAATTTGCTGGAGGATGAAAACTATAAATATGAGCTGCAGGATGTAAGAGAGCCTCATCTTTTTCGGGATCTCTACAGTTATGTGGATGTTCCGAAGGTTTCCTTTAACCATCGGCGGGTGCCCATCGGGATGCCCAAGGAAATCTGGATAACCGATACCTCTTTGAGAGACGGGATGCAGTCGGTCGAGCCTTATACAGTGGATCAGATTGTCAAGATCTATCAGCTGCTTTCTAAATTGGGCGGGCCCTACGGCATCATTCGGCAGACAGAGATGTTCGTCTATAGTGAAAAGGATCGGGAAGCTCTGCGCCGTTGCCAGGAGCTTGGGCTTCGTTTCCCCGAGATCACCACTTGGATTCGGGCCAATAAGGAAGATTTCAAGTTGGTTAAGGATCTTGGTGTGCGGGAGACGGGGATTTTGGTCTCCTGCAGCGATTATCATATCTTCAAAAAGCTGAAGATGAGCCGTAAAGAAGCAATGGATACCTATCTTGCGGCAGTCGCGCAGGCCTTTGAAGCAGGGGTTATGCCCCGTTGCCATCTGGAGGATATTACCAGAGCGGATTTCTTTGGCTTTGTGGTCCCCTTTGTCAATGAGCTGATGAAGATGAGCCGCGATGCGGGAATCCCCGTAAGAATCCGCGCCTGCGATACCATGGGCTACGGCGTCCCCTTCACCGAGGTCTCCCTGCCCCGCAGCGTGCCCGGCATCATCTATGGCTTGCAGCATTATTCGGAAGTGCCCAGCGAGATGCTGGAATGGCATGGTCATAATGATTTCTATATGTCGGTGGCCAACGCGGCTACTGCATGGCTTTACGGCGCCTGCTCGGTCAACTGCTCTTTGCTTGGCATCGGGGAGCGGACGGGAAATGTACCCTTGGAGGCGATGGTAATGCAATATGCCTCCTTGAGAGGCTCCTTCGATGGAATGGATCCCCGCGTCATTACCGAGATTGCCGAGTTCTTCAAAAAAGAAATCGGCTATCAGATTCCCGTGATGACCCCCTTTATCGGCGAGAATTTCAATGTAACCAAAGCGGGGATTCATGCAGACGGGCTTTTGAAGGATGAAGAGATCTATAATATTTTCGATACCAAAAAGATCTTAAACCGCCCTGCTTCGGTATTGATCAGCAAAACAAGCGGCCTTGCGGGAATTGCTTATTGGATCAATGAGCACTATGGTCTTGAAGGAAATGCCATGGTAGGCAAAAAGGATCCCATTGTCCTTGCCATGAAGGAATGGGTAGATCAGGAATATGAGGATGGCCGCCAGACGGCGCTGACCACCCATGAGCTGGAAGCCAAATGGGAAACATTGAAAAAGGAGTTTGACCAATGATCGAACATAAGACATATACTCTGGCCGATCAGGTATTTGAACGGTTGGAGACGGATATTCTCAGCGGGAAATACAGCCGAGGCGATAATTTGGCAGAGATGGATCTTTGCCAAGCCTTGGGCGTAAGCCGCACCCCCATTCGGGAGGCCCTTCGCCGCTTGCAGCAGGAGCATCTGGTGGAAGAGAGCGGAAAGAGCCTGAAGGTATTGGGCATAACCCGCGAGGATCTGGAGGATATTCTGGAGCTGCGCCTTCGCACCGAGGGCCTTGCGGCTGCAAAAGCTGCAAGAGTGATTACCGAAGAGCAGCTGGCAGAGCTTAAAGAGACCTTAGAGCTGCAGGAATTTTATCTTGGCAAGCATGATAGCGATCATATTAAGGGGATGGACAGTAAATTTCATGAGCTGATCTACCGTTTTTCCGGCAGTACGGTCCTCCATGACACCCTGACCCCCCTTCATAAAAAAGCCCAGCGCTATCGCAAGCGCTCGGTGGAAAATGATAGCCGCGCCCAGGCATCTGTGGAGGAGCATCGGGCGATCTACGAGGCGATTGCCGCCCATGATGAGCAGGCGGCGGCAGAGGCGATCTTGCGGCATACGGAAAATGCCAAGAACCATATCATGAAAGGATAACAGAAAAATGGGACTTACAATTGCGCAAAAAATCATCAAAGACCACCTTCTCGGCGGCACCATGAAAGCAGGGGAGGAGATCGCTCTTCGGATCGATCAGACCCTCACGCAGGATGCCACCGGCACCATGGCTTATCTGGAATTTGAGACCATGGGCATTGATCGGGTCCGCACCGAGCGAAGCGTGGCATATATCGACCATAATACCCTGCAGAGCGGCTTTGAAAATGCCGACGACCATCGCTTTATTCAATCCATTGCCAAAAAGCATGGGATCTATTTTTCCCGCCCCGGCAACGGCATCTGCCATCAGGTCCATTTAGAGCGGTTCGGCATCCCCGGCAAGACCCTCATCGGCTCCGATAGCCATACCCCCACCGGCGGCGGGATCGGGATGCTGGCCTTTGGCGCCGGCGGCTTGGATGTGGCGGTAGCCATGGGCGGCGGTGCTTATTATATCACCATGCCGAAAATGATGAAGGTGAATCTTACGGGCAAGCTTCGTGATTTTGTTACCGCCAAGGATGTCAGCCTTGAGATTTTGCGGATTTTATCGGTAAAAGGCGGTGTAGGCTATATCATCGAATGGGGCGGAGAAGGGATTAAGAGCCTTTCTGTCCCCGAGCGTGCTACCATCACCAATATGGGCACCGAGCTTGGCGCCACCACCTCCATCTTCCCCTCTGATGAGATCACCAAAGCCTTTCTTGAGGCGGAAGGAAGAGGGGAGGCTTGGAAGCCTTTGGCGAGCGATCCCGATGCAGAATATGATCGCATTATTGAAATTGATCTTTCTACATTGGAGCCGCTTATCGCCTGCCCCCATTCTCCGGATAATGTGGTGAAGGTCTCTTCTTTGAAGGGGACCAAGGTGGATCAGGTCTGCATTGGTTCCTGCACCAACTCTTCTCTTTATGATATGCTGAAAGTGGCCGCAATTTTGAAGGGTAAGACCATCTCTCCCGATGTGAGCCTCTCTATCTCCCCCGGCTCCAAGCAGGTCCTTTCCATGCTGGCCGATTGCGGCGCTCTTTCCGATATTTTGGCAAGCGGCGCAAGAGTGCTGGAGTGCGCTTGCGGGCCTTGCATCGGCATGGGCTTCTCCCCCAATTCCGCCGGTGTTTCTCTGAGAACCTTCAACCGCAACTTTGAGGGCCGAAGCGGCACTGCAGACGGCAAGGTTTATCTGGTCTCCCCCGAGACGGCCGCTGCGGCCGCCCTGACCGGCGAGATCACCGATCCCACCCTCTTGGGAGAGAGCCCCAAGGTGGAGATGCCGGCGGCCTTTAAGATTGATGACAGCGCTGTAATTGCGCCCGCTTCTCCCGAAGAAGCAAAGGATTTGGAAATCCTGCGCGGCCCCAATATTAAGAAATTCCCCGAGGCCAAGCCGCAGGAGGATACCCTTTCTGCAGAGCTGGTATTGAAGGTGGGGGATAATATTACCACCGATCATATCATGCCGGCAGGCGCAAAGATTCTGCCCTATCGCTCCAATATTCCCTATCTTTCTCAGTTCTGCTTCGGGGTCTGCGATAAGAGCTTCCCTGAGCGGGCAAAGGCGGCAGGGGAGAGCATCATTATCGGCGGAAGCAATTATGGGCAGGGCTCTTCCCGCGAGCATGCCGCGCTGGTGCCTCTTTATTTGGGGGTACGGGCAGTGATTACCAAAAGCTTTGCCAGAATCCATATCGCCAATCTGATCAATGCCGGCATCATGCCTCTCACCTTCGAGAATCCCGAGGATTATGAAAAAATCGATCAGGGAGATCGGCTGACCATCAAGGATATTTATGCAGGGATGGAGAGCGGCAAGATGTTGCTGCTGGATGAGACAAAGGGGCAGCAGATTCCTCTGACCTGCGCCTTCACCGATCGGCAAAAAGCGATTCTGAAGGCGGGAAGCTTGCTGGCTTATACCAAGAAAGGAGAATAAAAATGGCTAAGATTCAAATGAAAACACCCTTGGTGGAGATGGATGGAGATGAGATGACGCGGATCATCTGGAAGATGATCAAGGATATTCTCATTTATCCTTATGTAGACTTAAAATCCGAATATTATGATCTGGGTCTTGAGCATCGAAATGAGACCAACGATCAGGTTACTTTCGATTCCGCAGAGGCCACCAAAAAATACGGCGTGGCGGTTAAATGCGCCACCATCACCCCCAATGCGGCAAGAATGACCGAATATAATCTGAAGGAGATGTGGAAATCCCCCAACGGCACCATTCGCGCCATCTTGGACGGGACGGTTTTCCGCACCCCCATCATTGTCAAGGGCATTACCCCCTATATTCCCACCTGGGTGAAGCCCATTACCATCGCCCGCCATGCCTATGGCGATGTCTATAAGAATACCGAGCTGCAGGTCCCTGCCGATTCCAAATGCGAGCTGGTCTGCACCGATCGGGACGGCAACGAGACCCGCGCGCTGATCCATCAATTCGGTGAGAGCGCAGGGATTATTCAGGGGATGCATAATGTGGATGCCTCTATCGAAAGCTTTGCAAGAAGCTGCTTCAATTTTGCGCTGGATACCCATCAGGATATCTGGTTTGCCAGCAAGGATACCATCTCCAAGAAATATGACCATCGCTTCAAGGATATTTTCCAAGAGGTTTATGATGCCGATTATAAGGAAAAATTCGAGGCAGCAGGGATTGAATATTTCTATACCCTTATCGACGATGCAGTCGCCCGCGTGATTCGCTCCGAGGGGGGCTATATCTGGGCCTGCAAGAATTATGACGGCGATGTCATGAGCGATATGGTGGCTACCGCCTACGGCTCTTTGGCCATGATGACCTCTGTATTGGTATCCCCCGATGGGGTCTATGAATATGAGGCCGCCCACGGCACTGTGCAGCGCCATTATTATAAGCACTTGAAGGGCGAGAAGACCTCCACCAATAGCGTGGCCACCCTCTTTGCCTGGACCGGTGCATTGCGTAAACGGGGCGAGATGGATGAGCTGCCCGAGCTGATCCGCTTCGCCGATTGCTTGGAAAAGGCTACCATTCAGACCATTGAAGAGGGTGTGATGACCGGCGATCTGGCCCTTCTTTCCACCCTGCCCAATAAGCGGAAGGTAGATACCGAGGAATTTTTGCTGGAGATCAATAACCGCTTGAAGGCTCTTTTGGCGTAAAAAATAAAAAAATCAAAAAAGCCCTTTACAAACACCGTTTTGTTTGTTATAATAATGCGGTCAGTAAGGGCAAATGCTGCTATAGCTCAGGTGGTAGAGTGCATCCTTGGTAAGGATGAGGTCACCAGTTCAAATCTGGTTAGCAGCTCCAAAAAATAAAGGACTACTTCGGTAGTCCTTTATTTTTATCCAATCCGAAGGATTGGTATGTAATCGCCGTCAGGCGCATGTAATCACGCGTAGCGTGTATGGCATCACCGCAGGTGTATTTTCCTTCGGATTGATTACATGCATTTTCTTGCGAAAACGATTCCATCCCGACTTCGTCGGATTACATACAAGGCTTCGCCTTGATTTAAGAGTAGTTTTTTGCTATACTGTTAATAAGAGGTGAGAGCATAAAAGATAATCCACTACTTAAATATTCTGAAAAATTGGCATTTGAAATTGAATCTTTATGTAAATCATTAGAACGTAAAGATAATTCTAATGCAATTTTTCAAATTCGCAAATCTTCGTCAAGTGTTTTTGCCAATATCACCGAAGCGCAATACCCTCAAAGCCTACCTGATATGTTATCAAAATTCAAAATTGCTCGCAAGGAATGTGTTGAAACCGAAAGTTGGTTGAAACTTTTATATTCTAACAATTCCATTGATGATGAAACTTTCAAAAAATATAGAAATTTTTGCGGAAGAATTCAACGGATGTTAACTTCTTCTTGTATAACTATAGAAAAGAAAATAGAACAAAGATAAAAGCCGTGAATTTCGGAAGTCCCTTGTTTTTTGGTTTGTGTCCGTTAGGACACAACATCATTTATTCGAAGGATAACATCATTCCGCCTGCGGATACAAAACGATGTGGTATGCCGACGATATTGCACTTTTTGCAAATGCATGCTATAATTTCCGCTGTAAAGCAACGGAAGAGGGGAATCTTTCTGACTTATAAAAAGCAAAAGTGTGTGCAAGGAGTGTAATTATGGCTGAAATTTTAGAAGTAATGATGATTGTGAGCTTTGGAGCATCGTGGCCTCTTAATGTTATTAAATCCTATAAAGCGAGAACAACGAAGGGGAAAAGTCTTGCTTTTTTGTGTCTTATTTTCTTTGGTTACGTTGCGGGTATAATTTCCAAGCTTTTGAATGAGGCATATATGATGTCGTTTTCAACAAAATGGTATGTGCTTTTTTTCTACGTCCTTAATCTAATAATGGTTGGCACGGATTTATGCCTTTATATTCGAAATGATAAGCTTGATAAGGAAAAAGCATTGGTTCGTCATGGCCGGTAGATGGATGACGCAGATCTTTTCGCTATATTCGGCGGCACGAATGACGATGCAAAAAGGGAGGAAATTCCAATTCGGCAACCTTGAAGAATATTGACATCCATTCATTTCTTGGCTATAATAAAATTGTCGAATGTCGGCGCATTAAAAAAAGGAGATTTTGGAGAATGAAGTATTGTCAGAAATGTGGAAAAGAGTTGGTAGATGAAGCCGTTGTATGTACCGGTTGCGGTTGTACTGTTGAGCAGCCTAAAAAAGAGAATGGCGGCAACGATGGTTTGGCAGTGGCAAGCAAGATCTTTCTGATCTTAGGCTGCATTGCTCAGGGTTGGCTGCTTCTTCCCCTTGCATGGTGCCTTCCCATCACCATTTCCATTTGCAAAAAAATGAAAAAGGGGGAGCCTGTAGGCGCAGGGCTGAAGGTATGCGCACTGCTGTTTGTAAATATGATCGGCGGTATCCTTTTGCTTTGCCGCTCTGACGAACAATAATTCTATAAAACAGGCCGTGGATTCCACGGCCTGTTTTTTCAGACTGTCAAAAAAGGCACAGACCGCAGAAAATAAGAGAATAAAAGAATTCTGCCGATTCTATAAATCAGCAAGGGAAAAAACCTACTCTTTTTTCCTTGCTTTCTTATTATAAGGAAAAAATCCGCATCATCA
>JAFSCX010000057.1 GCA_017436525.1 Clostridia bacterium
CCGCCGCAAAGCGGCATAATTCGGTGCTTTTCACCCAATTTGTTCTCGCAAGGCGGCAGCCTTGCTTCATCCAAATTGAGCAAAAATTCCCCAAAATCTTCTCGCTTTGCGGTCAAGGATTTTGAAAAGAGTATTTTTTTGTTCAATCGAGGCATAAAACGCAGCCAATACTGCCGTATTGGCGAGTATTTTAACAATGAGTGAGCAAAAAAATACCTTTTCAAAACGGTGTTCAAATTTAATTGCTCACCCTAAGGAGGAATTCCCTTGTTTGAAACATTCTTAAAAAACCGGAAACAGCTCGGCCGTCATACAAAAAAAGCAAAAAAGATGGGCAAAATGAAACGAGCATTTCTGATTGCTCTTTCCAGCCTTTTGATCACCTTAATCGTGTTGTTGGGCTGCGGCTATTTTTTTGTCAGCCACGTATTCAACCTGATCGAAACTCCCAGCAATGAAGAATGGAGTGATTCCGATGCCGATATTGCTCCTTCCGATCAAGTAGCAGATAAGGTAACCAACATCGCCCTCTTCGGGATCGACACCCGAAAAGATTCCAATAAGGGGCGCTCCGATTCCATCATCATCCTCTCGATCGACAGAAAGCACGATAAGATCAAGCTTTCCTCCATCGCCAGAGACAGTTATGTGAATATTGATGGCCATGGAAAAGATAAAATCAATCATGCATATGCCTTTGGCGGGCCCAAATTGGCCGTTAAAACGCTGAACCAAAACTATGATATGGATATCACCGACTATGTAACGGTAAATTTCTACGGGCTGATCGATATCATCGATGAAATGGGCGGCGTAACGCTGGATGTGGATACTGCTGAAAAAAATTTCATCAATAGTCATGTCCCCGAAATGCAGTCCCAGGGTCATCCTTGCGAGTATCTCTCCGAAGCCGGCACCCAAACCCTTTCCGGTGCCCAAGCCCTCTCCTATGCCCGCAACCGTTCTACCGGCGGGGATATTGAGCGCGGCAACCGCCAAAAGGAGGTGCTGAATGCCCTTTATGAAAAACTGAGCGGGAAAACCAGCATTTCTCAGCTGATGAAGGTGGCAGAAACCGCGCTGAAGCACTGCGAAACCTCCTTGACCTCCGGCGAGATCACCCAGCTTGCCGCGTGGTACTTAAAAGCCTCCCCCTCCATTGAGAATTTCAGCCTTCCCACCCAAAGCTGCAACCCCAAATCGGGTAGGGATTGCTTTATCAACGGCGTTTGGTACTATATCTACGATCTGGATATTGCCACCAAAGAGCTCCACGCCTTCATTGAAGAGCCAAAAGCAGAAGATCAAACCATTGAGGAGACCGCATCGTGAACATCAAAGTAATTGTTGCCGCCCATAAGCAATATGAAATGCCGAAGGACCCCCTCTACCTTCCCCTGCATGTAGGGAAAGAGGGCAAGGAAAGCATCGGCTTTCAAGGGGACCATACCGGCGAAAATATTTCGGCGGACAACCCTTATTTCAGCGAACTGACCGGCCTTTATTGGGCGTGGAAAAATCTGGATGCCGATTATATCGGCCTTGCCCACTACCGGCGGCATTTCGGCGGCAAGAGAAAAGGCGCAGGTGCCGCAAAGAATAAGATGGACCGCCTTCTTACCAAAAAAGAAGCAGAATCCATTTTGCAAAGCTACGATATCATCCTGCCCCGAAAGCGCAATTATTATATTGAGAATCTCTACGACCATTATCAACATTCCCTTTATATCGAACCGCTGGAT
The DNA here is from genome assembly GCA_017436525.1 of Clostridia bacterium. Lineage (GTDB taxonomy): Bacteria > Bacillota > Clostridia > Oscillospirales > QAKW01 > QAKW01. Next base: position 1,743 of record JAFSCX010000057.1, read on the forward strand.
GAGGCGGGCAGAATTATTGCCGAAAAATATCCCGCATACTTGCCGGAATTCGAGCGGCTGCATCGCAGAAAGAGCGCTCATATGTTCAATATGATGATCATGAGCAAGCCGATGCTGGATCAATATTGCGCTTGGCTTTTTGATATTCTTTTCGAGCTCAAAAAGCGCATTGACCCTGCGCAATATGATTCCTTCCACTGCCGCTACCCCGGCAGAGTATCCGAGCTGCTGTTGGACGTATGGATCCATACCAACGAGCTTTCATATGCGGAAGTGCCGCTGGTAGAGATGCAGAGCATCAATTGGTTCAAAAAAGGAATCTCCTTCTTGCGGGCCAAGCTCACCGGCAAGAAATATTCCAAAAGTTTTTAACGAGTAATCAAGGAGAAACCTATGAAAAAAGTTGCTGTTGTGGTGGTTACCTTTAATCGCAAAGACCTGCTATGCAAAAATATCGAAGCCCTCTTGAAGCAAAGCTGCAAAGAGGAGCAGGAAATTTATATTATCGACAATGCCTCCACCGACGGCACCTATGAGGCCATTCTGCCTTTCATCGAGGCAGGAAAAATCCAATATCGCAATACCGGCAAAAACCTCGGCGGCGCCGGAGGCTTTCATTTCGGCATGAAGGAAGCGCTTTCGGCAGATCATCCCTATCTTTGGCTGATGGACGATGATACCATCCCCCAAGAGAATGCGCTTGAGGAGCTGCTGGCCGCCGATCAGGTCCTTGAGGGCCATTATGGCTTTTTATCCGGCACTGCCCTTTGGAAGGATGGCTCTCCTTGCAAAATGAATAAGCAAAAAACGATTCAAAATTGGTATGATGAAGCGCAACACCTATGCCATGGGCTGCTCCGCTGCTATCATGCCACTTTTGTCTCTTTTTTTATTCGGGCAGAGGTGGTAAAAAAGGTGGGGCTGCCCATCAAGGAATTTTTTATCTGGGGAGACGATGTGGAATATTCCAACCGCATCCATAAGCAATATCCCTGCTATATTGCAGGCAAAAGCCAAGTTCTCCATGATACCGCCAATAATGAGGGCTCCAACATTGCAAGAGACGATGCTTCCCGCATCGGCCGCTATCGCTTTGCCTATCGCAACGAAATGTATATCGCCAAGCAAAACGGCCTCAAAGGTCTTCTGCGGCAGGGGGCCAAAATCGGCCTCCATCTGGCAAGAGTGCTGCTCCACGGCGATCATAAATTCAAAAAATGGAGTGTTATTTTGGGCAGTTCCTTCAAAGGAATCTTCTTCCACCCCAAAATTGAGTATATTGAGGAATAAATCATGAAAAGAGTATTGCAGGTCTTTGGCGAACCGCTGGATAACGGCGGTCAGGAAGCCTTTATCATGAATATGTATCGCAATATCGATCGGGAGCAGGTGCAATTTGATTTTTTCACCCCCTACTATTGCGCCAATGAATCCTTGCGCCAAGAGATCGAGGGCATGGGCGGGCGTGTCTTTGAAAAGGCCGGCCGATTCGATGGCCAAGGCAATAAGGGGGATTTTTTGAAAAATCTTTCCGCCTTCTTCCGAGAGCATCCATATGAGATCGTGCATATCCATTCAGGCAGTATCTTCTCGCTGGCCTTCGGCGCCCGTCTTGCCAAAAAAAGAGGAGCAAAGAAAGTCCTGGTTCATTCCCATGCCACCGGCTATGATAATCTTCAATATCGGGTGATCCGCGCCATCTCCCCCTTGATCTTCCGAGGCAACGCCACCCACTATCTGGCCTGCTCCAAAATGGCGGCAGAATGGAAATTTCCCGCTTCTGTCATCCGCAGCGGCGGCTATCGCATTATCAACAACGGCATTGATGCCGAAAAATTTCAATTCACCCAAACCGTACGGGAGCAATATCGTAAAGTACTTGGGCTGGAAAATCATTTTGCCATCTGCCATATCGGCAGATTTTCCGAGGAAAAGAATCATGCCTTTTTGCTGGAGGTCTTCGCTCATATCCAAAAAATGCTGCCGAATGCGCGCCTTCTTTTGATCGGCGACGGCCCTCTGAAGCAGGAGATGGAGCGGCTTGCAGAGGAGCTTTCCATTGCAAGCAAGGTTTCTTTTTTAGGAATCCGCAAGGATGTAAGCGAAATTTTGCAAGCGGCAGATCTTTTTCTCTTCCCCTCCCTCTTTGAGGGCTTGGGGATTGTGGCCATTGAGGCGCAAAGCACCGGCCTTTCGGTCCTGGCCTCGGAGCAAATCCCCGATGAGGCGGCAGTAACCCCCTATTTCCATAAGCTTCCCTTGGAGAAGGGGCCGAAAAAATGGGCCGAAGAAGCCCTCTCCCTCACCCCCGCCAAGGATCGTGCCGCCTGCGCACAATCAGTGGCAAAGGGGGGCTTTTCATCCGCCCATGCCGCCGCCTCTCTGCAAACGCTTTATCTGGAGGATTAAAATGCTGCAAAAATTTCAAAAGCTTTTTCAAAATCCATGGTTTATTGCCTGGCTGGTGCTGCCCTTTATCAAGCCCGCTACGGAATTTACCGGAAAATTCGATCTCATTTTCGATCTTTTGAAGATCCTCCACTGCGGAATCATCCTGCTGGGCTATCGATTCATTCAAAAAAAGCCAAGTGCGATGATTCTGCTGATCGGCGGGCTGCAGGCGATCTTTTTGGCCGCCACCTGCCTAAAGGGCGGCATGATTTGGTGGGGGGCTGTGCAGGTGCTCTCCATCCTCTCCCTTTGCGCCCTGCTGGAGATGACCCTGCGGCTGGATCGCAAGGCAGCCCTCCAAGGCTTCGGCATTTCTTTGGGGCTGATGGGCCTTGCCACAGTGATTACCATGTTTGCCTGCTATCCCGAAGGGCTTTATACTGTCGTAACCGAGCATGAAATTGAAGGTCTTTGGCATCTGCCGGAAACCAATAATTTCCTCTGGGGCTTTGATAATGCCAGCGCCTTCAAATTCATCCCCGCCATGATCCTCTTTTTATTGAATACCGATCCCAAAAGTAAAAAGAGCAAAATCTTCACCTTCGCCCTGCTCTTTCTCATCACCGCCGCCTTTATCTATGTGCGGGCCATTATGGCTCTTTTGGGCGCGTTGCTGATTTTGGTTTATTTTGTTGTCCTCTTCCAGAGAAATCAGGTTGAAAAGCTTTTAAGCGTTAAAACCTGCGTCATTGCCGTATGTATCATTGCGGTTTTGCTGATCGGGGTCAATAAAAATCTTCCTTTCCTGCAAACGATTGCAGACCATACCGAAAAAACCGCCAGCCTCAATCACCGCGTGAAGGTATGGGGCAATACCATAGAGGAATCCTTGGCAAGCCCCCTAATCGGCCATGGCTTTGAAGAGCGGATGGTTACAGCGAAGAAATTAGGGATCGATCATCCTCATAATGTCTTTTTGGATGTCCTCTATCGGGGAGGCCTTTCGGCCTGCCTCTTCTATGGGCTGATGCTGATTTTGGCCTGCAAAAAAACCTTTAAGGCAAGAAAGACCCTTTTCGGCAATATTTTAGCCATTGGATTTTTGGCCTTTTTATTGATGGCCCAGATGGATTATTATAACGACCAATATCTGCCTTTCCTGCTCTTTATTTTGGCAGATCATACCGATCTCTTTATCTTCGATTCCAAAAAAGCGCTTCCCTTCAAGGAAGCATAAATAACGCAGCAAGGAGGTGGCTTAAGAATGATCAAAAGCATCAAAAAAGAGCGGATTTTTGATGGGCTCTTTTTCCTTTCTTTGATTCTCTTTCTCCTAAGCTTCATGATCGAAGCGACCACCTTCAGCAGTATCCCCCTCTTTCTGCGCCTCTCTTCCTATCTTCGGAAAGGCGCTTGGTGCTTGGGGGCAGTCAAGATCCTGCTCCAAGGAATCTTAGAGCTTCAAGCGGGCGGCAAAAAGCCCCATTGGCTCCATTTAGCCTTCTTCGCCGTAATGGGGATCTGCTATTATTTCTGCCGCTCTCGGCTGATTCTGCATTTTTGCATTTTCACGCTGGCGGCCAAAGGAATCTCCTTCAGAAGGATCGCCAAATGCGTCCTTTTTCTCCAGAGCGGAATTTTGGCGGCAACTCTTCTTGCTTATTTCACCGGCTTTATCTCCGGCGTTGACTATACCCCGCCGGGCGAGGCCACCTGCTATTCTTTGGGCTATAATTCCCCCAACTGCCTGATGCTGGTCGGCTTTCAGCTGATTCTGCTTTACGGATATCTGCGCAAGGAGCGCCTGCGCCCGTTTGATTATCTGCTGATGGGCGGCGCCGCCTGCCTCTTTTATTGGCCCTCTCAAGGGCGAATCGGCTTTGCCTGCGCGCTTCTGCTTTTGGCCGCTTTGGCCCTCTACCGAAAGAAATGGGTGCAAACTGCCCTTCATTCCCTTCGCTTTTTGATCAAGCCCTTTGCCGCGCTGCTCTGCATCGGCTTTCTGATTTTGACCTTTCTCTATCCCCGCCCGCCCATCGATACCATCAATCGTATCACCACCAATCGCCTGCGGCTTACAAGCGAGGCAATCGATGAATTCGGCATCACCCCCTTTGGCCAGCCCATTCATTGGATCGGCCAGCGAGGCAAAACCGGCGGGCCGGATAGCAACTATAATTACGTAGATAGCTCCTATGCCAAGGCCCTTCTGGACTATGGCGCTATTCCCCTGCTCTTTTTCCTCTTTGCTTTTTATAAGCAAAAGGATTTTCTTTATAAGCGCAAGGATTATCTGATGATCCTATTCCTCTTGATCATCGAGCTTTATTGCTTCTTCGAGAGCTTTTGGATCCCGCCGGTTTATAATACCACCGTCTTTTTAATGAAAGATATTTTGTATCCCTTAAAAGGAGTGAATACCGATGAAAGTGGGCGTGCTGACCTTTCATGAGACCGCCAACTACGGCGCCATGCTGCAAACTTATGCCCTGCAAAAATATATCAACGACCAAGGAGTCCCTTGCCAAGTAATCAACTATCAGGATCGAGCCCTTCAAAAAAAGGAGCGCCCCATAAAGCTTTTGGAGCAGCGCTCTTTGAAAGGGATTATCAGATATTTCATCTGCCATGATTATCAGGTGAGCAAATGGGCCCATTTCTGCGCCTTCAAGCGGGCGCAGATTCCCATGAGCGAGAAGGCCTATTCCAAAGAAGATCTTCCCAATCTCCAAAAGGAATATGATGCAATTATTGCAGGAAGCGATCAGATTTGGAATACCGAGATTACTCAAGATGATTTTTCCTATTATTTGGAATTTCTCAAGGATTCCGGCAAAAAATATGCTTATGCAGGCAGCTTTGGTTTTCAGGATTGGCCGCAAGGTCTCAAAGAAAAAGCCCTCCCCTATCTGAAAGATTTTTCTACCCTTACGGTGCGGGAGAGCCGTGCCAAGGAGCTGATCGATGAGGCGCTGGGCGAAGATGCCGCGCAGGTGGTGGTCGATCCCACCCTCTTGATTGAAAAAAGCCATTGGCAAAGCCTGATGACCGAAACGGAACGCTCTCCTTATATCGTGGCCTATATGGTGGATTTTTGCCAAGAGACCTTTGATTTTATGCGCGCGCTTGCCAAAAAAGAGAAGCTTAAGATCATATATGTCCACGATGCCATTCTGAGCCAGCGAGGAATGGAAAATTCCCGGGATGATTCGGTGGAGGAATTTCTCAATATGATCAACGGTGCCGCCTATGTGGTAACCGGTTCCTTCCATGCCCTCTGCCTCTCTTTGGTGCTGGAAAAGCAATTTTTCTATACCTTAAGCCGCATCAATAATCGCAACTCCCGCTTGGAGACGCTGCTTTCTCATGCGGGGATAAAGGGCCGCAGAGTCCTCTCCGGCGTCTGCGAGGACCCAAGCCCCATTGATTATGCAACGGTAACCCCCCGCCTTCAAGAAAAGATTGAGGAATCCAAAGCTATATTAAACGGTATGTTGAAAGAGATTAAAAAGTCATGACAACATCAAGAACCAAAAAATTTATGTATAACTCCCTCTCCACTGCCCTCTATCAGATTGTGGTGATGTTGGTAGGATTTATAACCCCGCGGATCATTCTGCAATTCTACGGCTCGGAGCTCAACGGTCTGGTCTCCTCCATCAATCAGTTCATCACCTACTTCAGCCTGATCGAAGCAGGAATCGCAGGGGCCGCCACCTTCTCCCTCTATAAGCCCTTAGCGGAAAATGATCATGAGGGCGTGAGCGCCATTGTATCGGCCACCAAAAAATTCTATAATCAATCGGGGCTGCTGTTTGTGGGGATGGTTGTGGCAATGGCCGCCAGCTACCCCTTCTTTATCAAGACAGAGGATCTCCCCGTCTTTGCAGTAGCCATTCTGGTGGTGGTCTTGGGTGCAAAAGGCTTTTTGGAATTTTTCACCCTTGCTAAATATCGGGTGATTCTGACCGCCGATCAAAAAACCTTTGTCATCTCCAATGCCTCCAGCATCTATATTTTGATCCAGATGATCATCATTGTGGTGCTGGCAATGCTGAGAATCAACATTGTAGTGGTCTATACCGTCGCCATCCTCGCCCTTTGTACCCGCAGTTTCTTGCTTCGCCGCTATGTGCGGAAAAACTATCCGTATATCAACTATAAGGCCAAGCCAAATGTTCATGCGCTGGATCAGCGGTGGGATGCGCTCTTTCTGCAGGTGCTGGGCGCCGCCCAGACCGGCGCGCCGGTGCTGCTGGCCACCATCTTTACCTCCCTTACGGATGTGAGTATCTATGCCATTTATAATATGGTCTTTTCCGGCATCAACGGGGTATTGAGCATCTTTGTAAACGGCCTTTCCGCGGGCTTTGGGGATGTGATCGCCCGCAAGGAAAAAAAGACCTTGCAGCATTCCATCAAAGATTTTGAATTTGCTTATTATATTTTAATCACAGTTGTCTATACCGTAACCGCCGTTACGCTGCTGCCCTTTATTCGCCTTTATACAAGAGGGATTCACGACGCTGATTATATGCAGCCCCTTCTTGCCGTGCTTTTTACCGTAAACGGCCTGCTCTATAATCTGAAGACCCCCCAAGGAATGTTGGTGATCTCTGCAGGAATGTTTAAGGAGACCCGCTATCGGAGCCTGGCGCAGGCTTTGATCATTATTTTGGGCGGTGCCGCCCTTGCCCCCGCCTTCGGGCTGGTGGGAATCCTGATCGCCTCCTGCCTTTCCAATCTTTATCGGTGCATTGATCTTTTGATCTTTGTCCCCCATCGGATCACCAAGCTCCCCATCCGGCTGACCTTGAAGCGGCAGCTGCTCTCCATCTTCCTTTGCATTGTTCTCTCCCTTCTGGTCTCTCTGATCCCCTTCGATCAGCAAGGCTTTATCTATTGGATCGGGCAGGCGATTGTGGTTACCATCGTGGTAGGGGCGCTGACCGTCGCCGTCAATTATCTTTTGGATAAGGATCAGCTCAACTTTATTATGACCCGATTTAAGAAGTTATTGAAAACACGCCGTTGATTTATTGAAAGGATTGATTTTATGAAACAATATGATTATTTAATAGTAGGTGCAGGGCTTTTCGGCGCCACCTTTGCAGAGCGGGCAAAAAACAGCGGCAAAAAGGTGCTGGTCATTGATAAGCGCCCCCATATCGCCGGTAATATCTATACGAAAAATGTGAAGGGAATTCCCGTCCATGAATATGGCGCCCATATTTTCCATACCGGATTGAAAAATGTCTGGGACTATGTCAATCGCTTTGCCGAATTCAATCGCTATACCAATTCCCCTGTGGCAAGATATAAGGATGAGCTTTATAATCTGCCCTTCAATATGAATACCTTCAATAAGCTTTGGGGCGTGGTAACCCCTCAGCAAGCCTATGCAAAGATCGAAGAAGAAAAGGCCGCCTGCGGCATTACCGAGCCGAAAAACTTAGAAGAGCAGGCCATCTCGCTGATCGGCAAGACCATCTATGAAAAGCTGGTCAAGGGCTATACCGAGAAGCAATGGGGAAAACGGGCCACCGAGCTGCCCAGCTTTATTATTCGGCGGCTGCCTGTCCGCTTTATCTATGATAATAATTATTTCAACGACCGCTATCAAGGAATCCCCGTAGGCGGCTATACCGCCATGGTGGAGAAAATGCTGGAAGGCATTGAGGTGCGGCTGAATTGCGATTATTTCGATCATCAGGAGGAGCTTTCCAACCTTGCGGAAAAGATCCTCTTCACCGGCCCCATCGATCGCTTCTATGATTATTGCTTCGGCGAGCTGGAATATCGCTCCTTGCGCTTTGAGACGGAAGTGATGGAATGTGAGAATTATCAAGGCAACGCGGTCGTGAATTATACCGAATATGAAATTCCCTATACCCGCATCATTGAGCATAAGCACTTTGAATTCGGCACCGCCCTTGGCAATGAGCCCCAAGGCGAGGCCGCGGCTTTCACGGTGGTAACCAAGGAATACCCCGATCAATGGGTGCAGGGCAAAGAGCCTTATTATACCATCAATGACGAGCGCAATACCGCCCTCTATGAAAAATATCAGCAGCTGGCCGAAAAGGAGGGCAAGGTGCTCTTCGGCGGCAGATTGGGCCAATATCGCTATTATGATATGGATAAGGTGATTCTCGCCGCTCTTGAGATGGCAGAAAAAGAATTCAATTAAAATAACAGGCTGTAAAAAAGGCACAGACCGCAGAAAATAAGAGAACTAAAGAATTTTGCCGATTCTATAAATTGGCAAAAGAAAAGAAAGCCCACTCTTTTTCCTTGCTTTCTTATTATAAGGAAAAAATCCGCATGATGATGCGGATTTTGAATAAAATTTTCTGCTTTCCGCCGATCTGCTCTCTACCGTACCTATGTACGCCGACGAGAACAGATCG
>JAFSCX010000010.1 GCA_017436525.1 Clostridia bacterium
ATCATGCGGATTTTTGATTAAAATTTTCTGCTTTCCGCCGATCTGCTCTCTGCCGTACCTGTGTACGCCGACGAGAACAGATCGACGAAATCTGCACTCTTTTTTGAGAGTCTCCCAGCGTGTCAAAAACCTCCGCAGGAGTTTTTTGACACGCTGAAAAAAGGCTGTGTAGAAGAAATTTTCTACACAGCCTTTTTTATGTTCTTTAGTGAAATTCGGGTAGATAATCGCCGTGGGCGATAATCAGATCGTCTACCATCTTTTTGATGGTATCGATATCCAATTCACTGCCGGTATGAGGATCCAGCATGGCAGCCTGATAGATATGCTCTTTCTTTAAGGTGCGTGCGGCCTCGATGGTCAGCAGCTGCACGTTGATGTTGGTCATATTCATAGCGGCGCACTGCACAGGCAGAGCCCCAACATGGCAGGGATGAATTCCATGGCCGTTTACAAGGCAGGGAACCTCTACGCAAGCCTCTGCAGGCAGATTGGTGATCAGCCCGTTATTAAGGACATTTCCGCCGATCTGATAAGGGATATCGGCTACAATGGATTCCATGATGCGGGAAGCATACTCCTTAGAGCGGGTATGCTCTTTTACACCGCCTTCCAGCAGCTCCTTATATTCATCCTTCCATTTTTCGATCTGATTGACGCAGCGGCGGGGATATTCATCCAAAGGAATATTGTAGCGCTCGATCAATTCGGGATACTTGCTCTTGATGTAGAACATATTGTATTCCGCATTGTGCTCGCTGGATTCGGTGCAGTAGTAGCCGAAATGGTTGATGTAGTCCAAACGGACCTTATCTTTGCAATCGGGATCTGCCATTAATTCGGGTATTTTTGCTTTGATGGCAGGGTAGAGGTCGTTGCCGTCCTTATCCTTAAGCTCCAAAAGCCAAGCCATGTGATTGATGCCTGCGATCAGCTCTTTTCTGCCCTCCAGCTTATCCTCCATGCCGCATTTTTTCAAAAGTCCCTCGGAGCAAACTTGCACACTATGGCAAAGGCCGATGGTATCAATGTTGGTATAGCGTTGCATATAACCGGTCAGCATGGCCATGGGGTTGGTATAGTTGAGGAAGAGTGCATCGGGGCATACCTCCTCCATATCCTTGGCAAAATCATTCATAACAGGAATGGTTCTCAAAGCCCGCATGATTCCGCCGATTCCGAGGGTATCGGCAATGGTCTGGCGCAGGCCGTATTTTTTGGGCACTTCAAAATCAATGATGGTGCAGGGATCATAAAGACCGACCTGAATGGCGTTTACCACAAAGTTTGCGCCTCTCAAAGCATCCTTTCTCTGCTCCACGCCGAGATAACATTCGATCTTGCCATAGCCGCCCATGGTCTTTTGCATCGCTTTAAGAATGGTCTCGCTTTCTTTGAGCCGCTCCCCGTCGATGTCATAAAGAGCAAAGACACTGTCTCTCAAATGCTCGCTGCACATGCAATCGCCGATTACATTGCGGGCAAACACGGTGCTTCCTGCACCCATAAAGGTGATTTTAATCATTTGGAACCTCCTCAAGTTGTTTATTTGTAACTATTCTAACAAAAAATATCCTGAAAAAGAATTGATTTTTGTTGTAGAAACTTGTTATAATGTGAGATAAGAAAGGGGTTGAAAGCATTGCATAAAAATGTGATTGTCATGGATCGCGGGTATCATTCCTTTAGCCCGATGCAGTTTGGCTGGGAGGCGTGCGCCCCTTCTCATTCCTATGGTCCGGCTGTCCGATCTCATTGGTTGCTTCATTATATCGTAAGAGGGAAAGGCCGATTCCATCGGGAAGGGAAGGTCTATGAACTGAGCGCAGGGGATCTTTTTATTATTGAACCCGAAATGGAGACCTATTATGAGGCGGATTCTTTTCATCCTTGGGAATATATCTGGATCGGCTTTACGGCAGATGATGGGATGCCTTGCTGCTTTAATCAAGCGGTGATATCCTGCGTGGAGGCGGGAAAAGTCTTTTTGGAAATGAAGCGCTGCGCAGAGCGTGAAAACGGACGTTCTGCGTTTCTTGCCGCAAGGATTTGGGATCTTGTGGCGTTGCTGCAGGAGCAGGGGAGAGGGCCTATTGGTTATGTGGAGCAAGCGATTCAATGCATGCAAGCGGAATATCCCCATGGAATCACCGTCTCGGAAATTGCTGACCGCTTAAATCTGGATCGCAGCTATTTTTCCAATTATTTCAAAAAGGAAACCGGCCGCTCTCCGCAGCAATATCTGATTGATCTTCGGATGGAGCGTGCAGCCTTTCTTTTGAGGAAAGAAAGGCTGCGCCCCACCGTTGTAGCAGCCTCTACAGGCTTTTCCGATCTTTTTACCTTTTCAAAAGCCTTCAAAAAGTATTTCGGGGTATCTCCGCGAGAATATCAGAATAAAGTTGCACAATGAATTGAAAAGAAAATCATAAAATCTATCAATTTTTTTATTGCAATTTAGAGGATAGGGTGATATAATTTTTTCAATATTTTTTAATTGGAGTGATATAGTATGGCAATCAAAAATGCATATCTTAATGAGTTGTATGCATCCGTGGAAAAGCGGAACCCCGGTGAAAAGGAATTCCTGCAGGCAGTGTATGAAGTGCTGGAGTCCTTGGAGCCTGTAGCAGAGCAGCGCCCCGATCTGATCGAGGCAGGCGTATTCGAGCGGATGGTAGAGCCCGAGCGGATGATCACCTTCCGTGTGCCCTGGGTGGATGATAGCGGCAAGGTTCAGGTGAATCGCGGCTTCCGCGTTCAATTCAATTCGGCGATCGGTCCTTATAAGGGCGGTATTCGCTTCCATCCCACTGTTAATGCATCGATCATGAAGTTCCTCGGCTTTGAGCAGACCTTTAAGAACAGCCTTACCAGCCTTCCTATGGGCGGCGGCAAGGGCGGTGCGGATTTTGATCCCACCGGCAAGAGCGACGGGGAAGTGATGCGCTTCTGCCAGAGCTTTATGACAGAGCTTTCCAAGCATATCGGTGCAGATACCGATGTTCCTGCAGGGGATATCGGCGTAGGTGCGCGTGAGGTTGGCTATATGTTTGGCCAATATAAGAGATTGCGCAATGAATTTACCGGCGTGCTTACCGGTAAGGGCATCTCCTTCGGCGGCTCTTTGATCCGCCCCGAGGCTACCGGCTACGGTGCTGTATATTATGTAGTTGAAATGCTCAAATCCTTCAATGATACGGTTGAGGGCAAGACCTTTGCGGTATCCGGCTTCGGTAATGTAGCATGGGGTACGGTGAAGAAGGTTCATGAGCTGGGCGGTAAAGTGGTAACCCTTTCCGGCCCCGATGGTTATATTTATGATGCAGAGGGCATTAGCACTCCCGAGAAGATTGATTATCTTTTGGAGATGCGTGCATCCGGCCGTAATAAGGTGCAGGATTATGCCGATAAGTTCGGTGTGCCTTTCTATGCAGGCAAGCGTCCTTGGGAGCAGAAGGTGGATATTGTCATGCCTTGCGCTACCCAAAATGAAGTAGATGTGGCTGATGCAAAAAATATTATCGCCAATGGTGTGAAATATTATGTTGAGGTTGCAAATATGCCCACTACTGCCGAGGCAGTGGCTTTGATGAAGGAAGCAGGCCTTGTCATCGCTCCCTCCAAGGCGGTCAATGCAGGCGGTGTTGCCGTATCCGGCCTTGAGATGAGCCAGAATTCCATGCGCTATAGCTGGACTGCCGAAGAGGTCGATGCAAAGCTTTATCAGATTATGGCCAATATTTATAAGGCATCCTCCGAGGCTGCTGAAAAATACGGCATGAAGGGTGATCTGATCGCAGGCGCCAATATTGCAGGCTTCTTGAAGGTTGCAGAAGCCATGAAGGCTCAGGGTGTTGTATAAAAAAATAACATATAATTTTGAAGGTTCGCTGCGTTGCTGTAGCGAGCCTTCTATCATTTTATGGATACTTGACTTTCATCTGAAATTTTGATATTATATACAAGATGGATTAGTATGTTTTTTTGAGGAGGAAATCCTATGAATACAGCAATTGTTTTATCCGGCGGAATCGGCTCTCGGATGGGTGCTGATCAGCCGAAGCAATATATCATGGTTCGTGAGCGGCCGATCATTTCCTATTGCCTTGAAATTTTTGAGAAGCATGAAGAAATTGATCATATTGTAATTGTTGCGGACGAAGCATGGCAGGCTTTTATTGAGGAATGGCTGAAAAAGGAAAATATTACCAAATTTTTCGGCTTTGCGTCTGCAGGCCGTACGCGCCAACATTCCATCTATAATGGCTTGAAGGTTTCCAAGGGTTGCACCCCCGATGAAGGGGTTGTAATTATTCATGATGCCGCCCGCCCCTTGGTATCGGATCAGATTATTTCCGATTGCCTTCATGGAGCGGCTGAGGATGGCGGCGCCATGCCGGTCATTACCGTAAAGGATACGGTCTATTTCAGTAAAGACGGTGCATCCATTGATCAGCTTTTGGATCGCAGCTGCCTTTATGCAGGGCAGGCCCCCGAGGCCTTTCGGCTGGGAGAATATCTTGCCATTCATGATGCGGTCAGCGATGAGGAAATTGCCGCCACTGTGGGGACAAGCCAGATCGCCTATAAGCATGGCATGAAGGTTCGTTTGGTGAAGGGGAGCGAGCGGAATATCAAAATCACCACTCCCGAAGATCTCAGCACCTTTGAGACCATCCTTTCCGAATAATAAGTTTCAAAATTTAGGGGGAATTTTTCTTTGAAATACCATCTGGAGTTTAGCCAATTTCATATTGTCGGCAATAGCCTTTTGGTGGAATGTTCCGGCTATATCGAGGATGATGCGATCTTAAGCGGGAATTACAGCCGCCCGAAGGTGGTCCTTTATTTTGATAACGGCAAGGAAAATCGCCGGCTGCCCTTGGTTTTGCAGGATGTGCAATATTTGGGGAATCGTTGCATTTTTGAAGGCCGCTATCGTTATAAGCTGGAAGCGGTCTATTGGTCCACCCGCGGCATGCTTTTGGATTCTCAGCTGAGCCTTAAATTTTCCTACGGCAGCTATTATGAGGAGCAAGCCGCCTTTTCCTTGGGAGAGGGAGCGCTGGAATGTGATGAGGTCAAATGGATTTGCACCATGCAAGAGAATCGCTTTTCTCTCAGCCCGATTGCGCCCAAGAAGAGCAGCGCCTTGAAGCGAGCAATCATTCGCCCGTTGGCAAAGCTTTTTGATTTGATCTCTCTGCTGCTGGCTTTTTGCTTGATTCCATGGTTTTTGCTGGAAGCATTGCTTGCCTTTATCGGCATTGCCCGCTGGGATAAGAGGGTTCATTCTAAAAATCCTTTGCGGCGGATTGTGGGCCATGTGAATGGCCGTGTCGCTGCTTTTGCAAGGCGGAAGGTTACCTTGGTCAAGCTTTTTAAGACCATGATTCAGTGCTTATATAAGCTTTGCTGCCTCTTCAAAATCCGCCCCAATCGGATTACTTTCATTTCCATGCGCCGCACCGATCTTTCGGGAAATTTTGCTTTTGTCTATGAGCAGATGAAGGATCGAGAGGATCTTGATATTCATTTCATTCTTACCTATAGTAGTTCGGTATGGATGTCCTTGAAGGATGTCTTTCGTTTTTGCTATGCGTGTGCTGTCAGCAAGGTCATTGTATTGGATGAATTTACCCCTCAGATCCACTATCTTAATCTGAGAGCAGAGACCAAGCTGATTCAGCTTTGGCATGCTTGCGGTGCATTCAAGACCTTCGGCTTTACCCGCTTGGGCAAGCCTGCAGGCTCTCCTCAGGCCACCCGTAATCATCGGAGCTATGATTATGTAACCGTCAGCTCCACTTATTGCAAGCGTTGCCATTCGGAGGGCTTTGGGATCTCGGATGAAAAAATCATTCCTACCGGCATCGCCCGCACCGATGTATTTTTCGATGAGGGCTATAAGCAAAAGGTGCGGGAGGCATTTTATGAGCAATATCCTGCGTTAAAAGAGAAAAAGATTCTGCTCTTTGCCCCCACCTTCCGCGGGACAGTGAAGGAAAAGGCCTATTATCCCATGGAGCGCATGGATTTCAAAGCGCTTTATGAGGCGATCGGCGAGGAATATGCAATCATTGTAAAGCATCATCCCTTTGTGGCGGATTCTCATCCGATTCCGGAAGAATATCAAGAATTTATCTTGGATCTATCGGCAGAAAGCGAGTTGAACGATCTGCTCTTTGTCAGCGATCTGATTATTACCGACTATTCTTCCTTGGTCTTTGAGGCGGCTCTTTTGAAGATCCCCATGCTTTTCTATGTCTTTGATTTGAATGATTATATCCGTCAGCGTGATTTTTATTTTGATCTTCGCCTGGAATCGCCCGGTAAGCTGGTCTTCTCTCAAGGGGAGCTTACCCAAGCAATTCTTGAGAAGGATTTCGGCGCTGAGCGGATGGACGCTTTTGCCAAGATGTTTTTTGATGATTTCGACGGCCGCTCTACCGAAAGGATTGTGGCATTGATCGATAAAGCTTTGAAGGAGTAATCAGCATTGAATCTGCGCAGCCTATGCCCCGGTTTTCTGTTTCCATATCTCCAGCGCCTTGCGGCTCTGCCGGATGTGGCCAGATTTTGGTACTATCAAAAAATTATAAAAGATGATCCTAAGGCTGTGCTGATGGTTTGCCCCTCGCGCACCGCTCTTTCGGGAAATTGCGCCTATATCGCAAAAGCCCTTGAGGGGAGTGAATTCTCGGTAGATACCCTATTGGAGGGGAGCGGCATAAGCCGCAAGCAAGCCTTGAGAAAGCTTGCCGCCTGCCGCAATATCATTGTGGATGATTATACCCCCTTTCTTTATCCCTTGATCTTCCGTAAGGAAGCCAAGGTGATTCAGGTCTGGCATTCCACCGGCGCCTTTAAGCGGATGGGCTTTGCCCGTATGGGAAAGCGGGGGAGTACGGTTGGCTCTTCCCTGACCCATCGAAATTATACCCATGTAATCGTAAGCGCCGAAGGGGTTGTGGAGGATTTCGAATGGGCATTTGGCCAGCCGAAGGAGCATATATATCCTTTGGGTGTGCCTCGCACCGATCTCTTCTTTGATGAGAAGCTGATTGAGGAGCGCAAGCAAGCCTTGATGAGCCGCTATCCTCAAATAGAGAATAAAAAGCTGATTCTCTTTGCCCCCACCTTCCGCGGGGATACAAGAGCAAAGGCGCATTATCCCAAAGAATTTTTGGATATTGCGCGGCTGGTGGAAGCCTTGCCGCAAGATTATATTTTGGGCCTAAAGCTTCATCCTTTTATTGAAGAGGGCATTGAAATCCCTCCGTCGGTGGCGGATCGGGTGATTGATCTTTCCTCTGAGCGGGAGATCAATGATCTTCTTTTCTGCGCCCATCTTTTGATCACCGATTATTCTTCGGTCATCTTTGAATATGCATTTTTGAATCGGCCGCTGATCTTTTATGTCCCTGATCTTGCGGAATATGATCGGGATCGCAGCTTCTTTTATGATTTTGAGACCTATACCTACGGGGCTGTGGCAAAGAATCAAGAAGAGCTGCAGGCGGCCATTTTGAATCCCGCTTCTTTTACTTTGAAAAAGGATGCGTTTTTTGAAAAGTTTTTATCTGCGTGCGATGGAAATAGCACCGCACGCTTTGTTGATACAATTTTAAGGGAGATTGATCATTCATGATTAGTGCATTTTTAATGCATTTATTCTGTATATTGCTTCGGCTTATTTATCTGCCCTTTAAGGCATTGCGCCCCCGTAATAAGGTGGTGTTTATCAGTCGGCAGGGGAATCAGCCGAGTATGGATTTTTTGATGCTGGCCGAAGAGCTTAAGAAGCAAAATTCGGCCCTTGAGGTGGTAATCCTTTGTCGCTATATTAAAAAAGGGCTGATCTCAAAGATTTTATATGCCTTTCATATGCTCCGCCAAATGTACCATTTGGCTACTTCTAAAGCATGCGTGCTGGATGGTTATTGCATTGCCGCTTGCGTGCTTCGCCATCATAAGCAGCTGAAAATCTATCAGCTTTGGCATGCGGTGGGGCTTTTGAAGAATTTCGGTTATGCCGCTGAAGGCTTAAAGGAGGGCTCCTCTTCTCAGACCATTCGGATTATGCGGATGCATCGGGGCTATCATCGGATTATGTGCTCCTCGGAAAAAATTGTCTCGGATATTGCCCGCTGCTATGATGCCGAGGAAGAGCGATTCATGCCTTTGGGGCTTCCGCGCGTGGATTTTCTTACCGATCCAAACGCTTTATCTGCTTGCAGGGAAAAGATTCTCAAGGAATGTCCTGCCCTGCAGGGAGAAAAACAAGTGATTCTTTATGCCCCCACCTTCAGAAGGAATCCAAGCTGCAAACGCCCGCCTCTGGAAGAGAGTATTGATCTTACCCGCTATCATTTGATCAAGAAAAGCCATGGGGGCAGGGTGGTGCTCCATACCGAAGAAGGGGAGTATAATATTCCCGATCGGTTTTCGGGTGTGGAATGGATCGCCGCCGCCGATTATGTGGTGAGCGATTATTCTGCCATTCTTTTTGAAGCGCTGGCCGCCGGCCGCCCCGTCGCCCTCTTCTGCTATGATTTGGAAGATTATGGTGCAGATCGTGGCTTTGCGATTGATTATCATAAAATTCCTCTTCCCGTGTGCGTTACTGCCGATCAGGTGGCAAAGACGATTGAGGCCAATGCCTTTGATCATAAGGCAATGGATGAATTCTGCGGCCATTATGTCGCTGCAAGAAGCCTTCGCTCCACTGCCGCCATCGGGTATTTGATCGCAGAGGAAATGGAAGGAAAATCTATATCTTTCGAGGAAATTGCCGCTATGCCGCAATTCCAAAAGCAAAAGGAAGTGTATCATGTTTAATGTATTAAAAGAGATCATTGCAGATCATTTGGGGAATCTTTCCCAGATCTTCAAGCTTGCAAGAGCCGATTTGGTCAAGACCTATCGGGGCGCAGCCCTTGGCTGGTCTTGGGCAATCCTGCGGCCGGGGCTCACCCTCTTTACCTATTGGTTTGCCTTTAATTTCGGCCTGCGGAGCGGCGCGGATGTCAATGGCTTTCCCTTCTTTTTATGGTTGGCCGTGGGAATCACCCCGTGGTTCTATATGAGCGATATGCTCCATAGCGGGACCGAGAGTATCCGTAAATATAAATATCTTGTCAATAAGATGAAATTTCCCGTCTCGGTGATCCCAACCTTTGTGAGCGTATCGAAGCTGATGGTCAATATGGTGCTGATGCTGATCGTCCTGATTATTTTCTGGTGCGCAGGCTACGGCCCCACCATCTATTATCTGCAGCTGCCCTTCTATTTGCTTTGCTCCTTCTTGTTTTGGACTCTTTGGGCGCAGCTTTCTTCTTTGCTTGCGGCTGTAAGTAAGGATTTTTTGAATCTTGTAAAATCTTTTGTTACCCCTCTTTTCTGGCTCTCCGGCATCCTTTGGCGCGCTGATACCTTGGAGAATAATGGCTGGGTCAGCTGGGTTTTGAAGCTCAACCCCATCACTTATATCATCAATGGATTCCGGGATTGCTTGGTGTTTGATCGTTGGTTTTTCCAAGCCCCCGATAAACTGTTGTTTTTTGTAAGCTGGCTTGTGATCTTATGGCTGCTTTCCCTTTGGGCCTATAAGCGGCTGCGCAAAGAGATTCCCGATGTACTTTAATTAGGAGTTTGAAATGGAAAAAAAGACCGTTATTCGCTTTACCGATGTATGTAAAGTGTATTACCTTTATAAAAACAGTAAGCAACGGCTGTTCGGTGCTCTCTTTAACCACCGCAATTGCAAGAAAAAGCTTGCGGTAGATTCCTTATCTTTTGAGATAAAGCAAGGGGAGTCGGTGGCGTTTTTCGGCCGCAACGGCGCCGGAAAATCCACTGTATTGAAGATGGTTACCGAGGTCGCATTTCCCACCTCCGGCGAAATCTATGTAGATGGCCGCGTGGGCGCGCTTTTGGAACTTTCTGCAGGCTTCGACCCTGAATTTACCGGCAGAGAGAATATCTATCTGAAAGGCCATCTTTTAGGCATCCGCGAGCAGGAAATTAAAAAACTTGAGGAATCGATCGTGGAATTTGCGGATTTGGGCGATTATATCGATCAGCCTGTTCGCACCTATTCCAGCGGGATGAAGGCGCGGCTGGGCTTCTCTGTCAATGTCAATATCCGCCCCGATATTCTGATTGTGGATGAGGCGCTGAGCGTGGGGGACGATGCTTTCAAGAGAAAATGCACCACGCGGATCAATGAATTGCTCTCCAAAGGGGATATCACCTTGATGTTTGTTACCCATGCGGTAGGGGTGGCTAAGGAATTTTGCAAGCGTGGGATTGTCCTGAATAATGGCAAAGCCGTCTTCGATGGCCCCATTGACGAAGCGGCCGCTTATTATGAGAAGATGATCGCCAAAAAGAAAAAATAAAAGAATGATGAGGAAAATATGAAAGTTGCCGTCATCGGTTCGAGAGATCTTCTGCTTTCGGATCTTTCAAAATATCTGCCTCCCGATGCGGAAGAGATTGTCTCCGGCGGGGCCCGCGGGATTGATACCTGCGCTGCTCGCTATGCCAAAGAGCATGGCTTGAAGCTGAAGGAGTTTCTTCCCGATTATGAAAAATATGGGAAAAAGGCGCCTCTTCTTCGCAATCTGGAGATTATTGATTATGCGGATCTGGTCCTGGCTTTTTGGGATGGAAAATCAAGAGGGACATGGTTTGTAATTGATCATTGCAAAAAGAAAGGGAAGCCTTATAAGGTTTTTGGTATAAAAAAATGAGTTGGATTTCCAACTCATTTTTTTGATTATTGAATTTGGTCAATGATCTCAATCAACTGATCGGCTTTGGAGATCACATAATCCGCCTCCGCAATCTCTTCTTTGGTGCCAAGGCCCCAATCGCAAGCCACGCCTATGACCTTCGCATTTTTCGCTACATGGACATCAAAGCGCATATCTCCCATATAAATACATTCTTCCCTTTTGCAACCGTTTTGCTCCAAAATCATATTGAGGGCGGCAGGATCGGGCTTCATGGGAATGCCCTCCCGCTGGCCGTACACTTCGTCTAATAGATTGGGGAGGGTCGTTGCCACAATCGGGCAGGTCTGGCTATGGGGGCGATTGGAAAGGACTACTCTGCGGATCCCTCTTTCGCCCAAAGCCTTCAGCATTTCGATTATCCCTTCATAGGGAGTGGCGGCGGGGATTTTATCGGGGGTATAGAAGGTATCGTAAATTTCAAACATTTCTTGAGGATCAGCCTCAAGCCCTGCCTCTTGGCTGATTTCTTTGAGCAGATTGATGGCACCGTGGCCCACATGAATCAGGATCTTTTCGGCAGGAAGAGGAGGATAGCCGTAATGGGCAAGGGTACGGTTTACATTAGTGGTAATAATGCCGGTAGAATCTACCAGCGTGCCATCCATATCAAAAGCGATCAGCTTAATCAAGATTATTCACATCCTTTTTTGATTCTTTTTCCATTCTATCATATTTTATGGTGGTAATCAACCGAAAACTATGGTAGAATAATAAAAAAGAAAGGAGGAGCGCTCATAATGGAATTTTCGGAAGCCATTACCCAAAAGCTGAAGGTCCTTACCCCGCGGGCAGGGGTTTATCTGATGAAGGATAAAAGCGGAGAGATCATCTATGTGGGAAAAGCAAAGAATCTGAAAAACCGCGTCTCCTCCTATTTTACCGGCGTCAAAAGCCATACAGCCAAAGTCCTTGCCATGGTGCAGAAGGTGGAGGATTTTGATTATATCTGCGTCAATTCCGAGATGGAAGCGCTGATCCTTGAGAATAATCTGATCAAGGAGCACCATCCGAAATATAATATTCTGCTGAAGGACGATAAGACCTATCCTTATGTCGGGATTCGCCTAAAGGACGATTATCCTGCCTTGAAGGTTCTTCGCCATGAGCCCAAGGAAGGGTATCTGCTTTTCGGGCCTTACCCTCAGATGGGTGCGGCAGCAGAAATTGTGCGTACCGCCAATGATCTGTTTGGCCTGTGCACCTGCCGTAAAAGCTTCCCGCGGGATTTCAAAAAAGGAAGGCCCTGCCTGCGTTTTCATATCGGGAATTGCGTCGGTGTCTGCACAGGGAAGATCTCAAAAGAAAAATATCGTGAGCGCTTGGAGGAAGCGACTTCCTTTTTGAAAGGGGATTATAAAAATCTGATCGGCTCATTGAAAGAAAAAATGGAGAAAGCGGCCGAGCGGCTTGATTTTGAGCGGGCGGCTTCTCTGCGCGATCGGATCCGCAAATTGGAAAAGCTGGGCCAGAGCCAGATTGTCGATCAAGATGGCGGGGAGGATCGCGATTTCTTCGATGCGGTTACCCTGGGTGGTATGATCGCTGTAGGCGTCCTTACGGTCCGAGGCGGCCGTCTGCTGATGCAGGATACCTATCTGTTTCATGAGAGCTTGGAGGAGGATTGGATTGCTTCCTTTCTGCGCCAGTATTATCGGGAGCAAGCGCAGCTGCCTAAGGAAATTATGCTTCCTGCCCTGCCGGAGGACGCTTCTCTTTTAGAGGAATATTTCAGCAAAATGCGCGGCAGCCGCGTGGCCCTTCGCGCCCCCAAACGAGGGCAGGGAAGTGCTCTTTTGGCCCTCTGCCGTAAAAATGCTTCGGAAAAATTGGCCGAGCGCGAGGCGGCGGGGGATCGCTCCCGTAAAATAGCCCTTTTGATGGGGGAGGCCTTGGGGATGGAAAAGGCTCCCAAGCGGATCGAAATGTATGATATCTCCAATTTCGGAGAGAGCTCCATGGTGGGCGGCATGATTGTATGGGAAGAGGGGCGCTTTAAGCGAAGCGCCTATCGAAAATTCAAGATTGATCAGTTGGGGCAGGATGATTATGCAGCCACCCGCCAGATGCTTGCGCGCCGTTTATCCCATCTTGGGGAAGAAGAATTCGGCAAAAAGCCCGATCTGATTTTGATGGATGGCGGAAGAGCGCATATGGATGCAGTCCGAGATCTGTGCGGCGATATCCCTCTTTTTGGCTTGGTAAAGGACCGCCGCCATCGCACCCGCGGCCTGGTCTCCTTTGAGGGAGAATTGGATCTTCGCAGCGATCCCACGCTCTATGCGTTTTTCTCTTCCTTGCAGGAGGAGGTGCATCGCTATGCCATCAGCTATATGAAAAAGACCCATACCAAAAAAATGACCCGCTCTCCCTTGGAGGAGATCGAGGGAATGGGCCCTGCCCGCCTTAAGAAACTAAAAAAAGCCTTTCCGAAAGGGCTCTCTAAAGCCTCGGCTCAAGAGATCAAAGAAAAGGCAGGCCTGCCGATTAAGGTGGCAGAGGCGGTTTATTCCTATTACCATGGAGGTGAGCAATCATGATGCGGATTATAGCGGGTAAAGCGCGCGGCAAAAAGCTTCTGACCCTTGCAGGGGAGGATACGCGCCCCACGCTGGAGCGAATCAAGCAAAGCTTGTTTTCAGCCCTGCAATTTGAGCTTGAGGGCAGAAGAGTGCTGGATCTTTTCGCCGGCAGCGGCCAATTGGGGCTGGAAGCCCTCTCTCGGGGGGCGGAGTGCTGCTGGTTTAATGATAGCAGCAAAAATGCCATGGAAATTGTCCGCAAAAATATATTAGCCTGCGGATTTGAAAAGAATGTAAAAGAATCTTGCATGGATGGTATCACTTGTGTTAAAATGATAGAAAGAGCGGGATTTCGCCCGAATCTTGTCTTTTTGGACCCGCCGTATCATGGCCCGCTGCTGCAGCAGGTATTGGATCTTCTTCCCGATCTTTTGGAGGAAGGCGCAATCGTGGTAGCCGAGACCGATGGGGAAGAGCAGTTTACTTATGAGGGGCTTTCCCTTCGCAAGGAATATCGCTATGGGTCTGTGAAACTCACTGTTATGGAAAAAAGGGGGTAAGCATTATGCGCATTGCCATCTGCCCCGGTTCTTTTGATCCGGTTACACTGGGCCATCTGGATATCATCAAGCGCTCCAGCAGGCTGTTTGATAAGATCTATGTGGCTGTATTATCCAATAGCGCAAAGCAAGGTCTATTTACTTGTGAGGAGCGGAAAGCCCTTTTGGAAAAATGCTTGGTAGGGCTGCCGAATGTGGAAGTGATCTGCTTCTCCGGCCTTTTGGTGGATTGCGTGCGGGAATATGGCGCCAGCGCTGTTATCAAAGGCTTGAGAGCGGTCAGTGATTTCGAATATGAATTTCAGATGTCTTTGATCAACAAAGAGCTCAATCCTGAGATGGAGACTTTGTTTATCAATACCAATTCCAAGTATATGTATCTCTCCTCCAGCGTGGTGAAGGAAGTAGGAAGCCATGGCGGCGATATTTCCGATTTTGTTCATCCGGCGGTAGAGGAAGAGATTCGAAATAGAATTAGAGAAAAAGGAGCAAGAAAATGAAAGTAGAAGAAATTTTGGTAGCAATGGAAGATCTTTTGGAGGATGCATGGAATCTCCCCATGAGCGGCGGTAAGCGTGTTGTCAGCACCAATGAGCTTTTGGATTTGATTACAGACCTTCGCAATGCCATGCCCGGTGAAATCCGCGAGAGCAATGATATTATCGCTCAGCGCGATAAGATCATCCTGCAAGGCAGAGATGAAGCAGAGCTGACCTTGAAGGCTGCCCGCGCCAAAGCCGATAAGCTGGTCTCTCAGGAAGAGATCTATGTGCAGGCTCAGCAGCAAGCCCAAGAGATCATTGCGCAGGCGCAGAAGAGCGCCAAAGAGCTGAAGAACGCAACGGTTGAATATTGCGAGAATATTCTCTCCCGCACCGCTGAGAATCTTGCTAAGAGTGCCTCTGCCATTGAGGAGACCCGTAAGAGCGTTCGTAAGCAAAAAGAATGATCAAAAATCGCGTTTATTTTCTTGATTGGATCCGCGGGATCGCTGTCCTTGGAATGATCCTCCATCATGGCTTGTTTGCCATCGAGGTGGTTTCCTATTTCTTTGGTCGGCCCGTGGAATTCCAAATCCTTGATACATGGGCATTTTGGGTGCTGCAGGAGCTATTTGTAGCGGTCTTTTTGCTGATCAGCGGAATCTGCACGGCCTTTTCAAAAAATGTATTGCGGCGGGGCTGTATGGTGGCCGCTGCTGCATTGCTTATTACCCTTGTTACAGGGCTGCTGCTTCCCGGCTTTGGGGTTTACGGGCTTGAGATTTGGTTTGGCATTTTGCATCTTTTCGGCTTTTCTATGCTGACCTATGGCCTTTTTACCTGCAGAAAAAAATGGGTGCCCATCACTGCCGCTTTTGCATTATTTTTTGTCCTTTTGCTGACGGTTACCTTTGCGGATAGCGGCTTTTCCATGTGGATCAGGGCTTTCCTCGGCTTCCCCTTTGAGGGATTTTTATCGGCGGATTATTATCCGATACTGCCGTATTTTCTTGTCTTTTTGGCAGGCACCTTTATGGGCCCCGCTGTGCGGGATCATCAGCTTCCTGCTCGCTTTTATACCATAAGGATTAAGCCTCTTGAATGGATCGGCCGTCATTCTTTATGGATCTATATCGCCCATCAGCCGATCATCTTTGGTATCATTGCTTTGATTTTCTATATTGTTTAATAAAGAGAATGCCCTTGGATTTTTCCAAGGGCATTATTTTATTTGATTTTGAATATGGTTGCTGTCCGAGCAGGGAGATAGGTGAGAAATGCCTTCTTTCCTTGGAAAAATCCATTGGCCTTATATTGCAGATGGTGAATCCGCCCAAAGCCGCCCAAATCGAAATCATCGGTGGAGAAGAGCACCTTGCAGCCCTCTCCTTCATCCAAGGGGATGGGGAAGGTGCTTTGAGAATCGGTGGGATGAAAATTGAAGGCAAAGAGGATCTTTCCTTTTCGATAGATCAGGATCTTCTTTTGCTGATCCACCCAAAGAGAGATCGGTTCTTTTTTCAAAAGCTTTTCCTTCTTCAAAAGGGCGATCATCCGCTCATCAAAAGCCTGCAGATATTGATAGCGCAGATCCTCATTATCTGCAAGGCTCCATTGCCTGCGGCAATAATGATAGCTCCAGCCATTCCCTTCTCGGGGAAAATCAATCCATTCGGGATGGCCGAATTCATTGCCCATAAAGTTGAGATATCCTTCGCCACCTAAAGTGGCAGTAAGCAGACGAATCATTTTATGAAGAGCCATTCCGCGGTCGATAATCGGATCATTGGAACCTATCGACATCCCTGTATACATATTGGCGTCGCACAACCGGAATAAAATCGTCTTATCGCCCACCAAAGCCTGATCATGGCTTTCGGTATAACCGATATTTTTCTCACCCGGTCTGCGAGAGCAAAGCTCATACCAGAATTTATGCAGATCCCAATCTTCGTCTCGCAGCTCCTTGATGGTCTTAATCCAAAGATCCGGCACGCCCATGGATAGGCGATAATCAAACCCGATCCCGCCCGAGGGAATAGAAAGGCACATCCCCGGCATGCCGGACATATCCTCTGCCACCGTCAGCGCATCCTTATTGATGGAATGGATCAGCTCATTGGCAAGCTGCAGATAGGTTACCGCTTCCGTATCGGTATTAAGAGAAAAATACATGGAATAATCGGTAAAGGCACTGCCCAGCCCATGGTCATGATAGAGCATGGAGGTAACTCCATCAAAACGGAAGCCATCGAAATGGAAGATCTCCATCCAATATTTCAAATTGGAAAGGAGAAAATGAATCACTTCATTTTTATCATAGTTGAAAAGTTTGGTTCCCCAAGCACTGTGGTCCCCGCGGGGCCCTTCGTGAAAGAATTGGTGGACAGTCCCATCAAATTCATTGAGCCCCTCATTGGTATTTTTTACCGCATGGGAGTGCACTACATCCAAAAGCACAGCAATTCCCATCTCATGCGCAGTATTGATCAGTTCTTTTAATTCATGGCCTGTACCGTAGCGGGAGGAGGGGGCAAAGAAATTGGAAACCTGATAACCAAAGGAGCCATAGTAGGGATGCTCCATAATGGCCATTACCTGAATGGTATTATAGCCCAGCTTTTTGATGCGCGGCAGGACCTTCTTTTGGAATTCCTTATAACTGCCCACCTTGCCTTCTTCTTGCGCCATTCCGATATGACATTCATAGATCAGCGGGTTTTCTTCCCGCTTGAATTGCTGATCGGTCCAAGGAAAGGATGCTAAAGTGTTCTCAATTTCGGCGCAGAAAAGGGTGGTGGAGGGATCCTGCACCACGCGGGTAGCGTAAAGGGGAATGCGGCGCAGCATTTCTCCTTGATGCCAGATCAGCGCTTGCACTTTTTGCCCCTCTTTCAGGGTATCCTTACCATCAAGATAAATCTCGAAAATGCCGCTCTCGTCGATTTTTTTCATGATATGGCTCTCGGTATTCCATTGGTTGAATTCACCGGTCAGCGCCATTCTTTCGGCAGCAGGAGCCCATTCTCGGTAGACCCAACCGTTTTCGGTGGAATGAAAGCCGAAATATTTATAGCCATTAGCAAAATCAACTAAGCTTTTTCCGCCTTTCAGCAGCTGCTTTTTCTTTTCCTTCAGCCGCTCCATACGAAGCTTGATATCTTTTTCAAAGGGTGCAAGATACGGATCAAGTTTAATGATGCGATAAGCCATTGGATTTCCTCCTGCATAATATTCTATTATTAATATACACCTTTTTAATGAAAATTACAACTCTTGACATTCCTTCGGTGAAAGAATATAATATTCTAAGAATTTTATTGGAAAAGAGATGAGAGAATTGGCCTATAAAAGAATACTCACCGTGCAGGATATTTCGTGCTTGGGTCAATGCTCGCTGACCGTTGCCCTCCCGATTCTTTCCGCCTGCGGTCATGAAGCGTGTATCATTCCTTCGGCCGTTCTTTCAAATCATACAGCCTTTGAAAGCTTCACCTTTCGGGATCTCTCGGAGGAGATTCCTGCGATTTCAAAAAAATGGCAGGAATTGAAAGTGAAATTCTCCGCCTTTTATACCGGCTATCTGGGGAAAGCTGAGCAGGTGCCTTATATTAAGGAATTGAAAGAAACCTGCCTGCTGTCCGGCGCGCCTTTAATCGTAGATCCCGCCATGGCGGATGGCGGAAAGCTTTATGTGGGTTTTGATGCGGAATATGTGGAGGCAATGAAGGAGCTTTGCGCCTGCGCCGATATAATTCTTCCGAATCTGACGGAAGCTTGCTTTTTGGCCGATCTTCCTTACCGCGAGGATTTTTCTCAAGAGGAGATCCGTCAAATGGTTATGAATCTCGGAGCGCGATTTCAATGTAAGGTGGTCCTTACCGGTGCCACCACCGATCCCGATAAGAGTGGTGTGGCGGTATTGGATGGGGAAGAGCCGATCTTCTATTTTCATGAAAAACACTCCAATGGTTGCCATGGCACCGGAGATGTCTATGCCTCTGTCTTTGCCGGCGCGCTGATGCAGGGGAAGAGCCTTTATGATTCTGCTCGCCTTGCCGCTGATTTTACTGCCGATTGCATTGGTTTTACCAACGGGGACGCCGATCATTGGTACGGGGTAAAATTTGAGCCCCTTTTGGGAGATTTAATTGAAAAGTTAAAATAAAAAATGAAGGTTGCTATGAAAAGTAACCTTCATTTTTTATGTCAAATCTTTTCTAAAGTAATAAGATAGGAATTGAAAATCGGAAGATTTAAGGGGATTTTATAGGATTCTCCCGTAAAGGTCTCTTCCTTTACAAGCTCAAGATCTTCTGCTTCGCTTAAACGGAAAAACTTAGCTCTGATGCCGTTTTCTGCATAAAAACCGCTGATACTCCGCAAATTTATAGACAGGGCCGTTATTCACCGCATGCATTGGCTTCATAATGCCATCGTTTCTTGAAAAATCAATCTTGATATCGTGCATCAAAAAACACCTCTCTTTCTGCCCTTATTTTGGCATGGAGAGAGGTGCTTTGTCAAGTGAAAGAACAACGAAAAATTTTTCGTTATTTCTTCAAAAGATCCCGAATTTCTTTCAAAAGATCTTCAGTAGTGGGATTGGCGGCCCGCTCTGCGGCAGCGGCTTCCTCTTCCGCTTTTTTGGCTTCTTCTTCGGCCAAGGCTTTTGCATCGAAATAGGCTTTTACAGCGGCTTTATCCTTGCGGTCGATTCCTTGCTCTTTCATGGCTTTTTTGTCTTCTTTGCTGATCATGTTGGCAGTCAGCCTACCAATCATCTTATCCTGCTGATCCTTCAGGGAATTGATGGCTTTGATGATGGTGAAGAGCACAATGGCCACAATGAAGAAATTGATCACAGCGTTGATAAAGAGCCCCCAATCAATGTAGATGGATTGAGTGAGGTCTACTGCACCATCTTCGCCCAGTACCTTTTTAAGGAAGGTAAAGCTTTCGCTTAAGGTATCGGCGCCGAAGATCAAAGAAATGATCCAATTAATAAAAGGCTTGATGATATTGGTGCTCAGTGCATTGACAATGGCGGTAAAAGAACTACCTACAATGACACCGACAGCCATATCCAGCACATTTCCGCGGGTAATAAAGACCTTAAATTCTTCAAAAAACTTTTTCATTAAAATCCATCTCCTTGTTTTTTCTTCATTATCCAATAAAACGAAAGATTTGTCAATATAAAAGAATCCTTCTTGGTGATCAAAAAGATAATAGAAACGTCAAGAAACTTATTTTTTAATGACCTCATCCGAAAATACCGATGCTTTTATTAAACTTTCGGGCGCAATTTCTAAGGCATCTGCCAGGTTATAAAATACTTCCAAAGAAAAACTGTATGCCATAAGGGTTACACCGTTTTTCTAATATAAAATATTGTTTTCAAAAATCATCGAATATCGTAGACCGAGCGCAGGCGAAGATTTTCTGCCTTGCCTTCCGATACTTTGATGGTGCGGGTGCCTGCTTCCATATCAAAGAAGTTGTCCTCTAAGATAAAGTCGCAATCGGGAGAATCAATCTCTACCCACATGGCATAAGCATCGGATTTTATGGTAATGGTATCGCCGTCTACGGTTGCGGTAAGATGAGGATCCTCAAACCGATAATGCTTGGGTGCAGTAAAGAGCACAGAGCCATAAGAAATGATCTTTCCATCCATCTCGAAGGTGTAGAAGAGATGGTTATTAAGGCAATCGGTCTGCTCAAAATCCATTTTTTCCAGCGTAACCACTGAAAGGGCAGGGACGGTTACATCCTCTGATCCGCTTTTCAAAACATTGCTCTTGGCATCGCAAAGCTTCCAGCATACTTTTCCGCTGATCTCGGCCATCGTATCATTATTGACGGAAAGGGCAGCGCTGGTTTCCAAGGGGTAATAATCAGGTTGTGCATTGACACTCTTGCGGTTGGAGGTTTCGCCAATCTCCTCGCAAGAGATCATAATGGGCTGATAGAAGCGTTTTGCGGCGTACTGAAGCGCTTTATATCTTCCATAATAGTCAATACTTGCCCAAGATGCTACCGGCCAGTTATCGTTGAATTGCCAATAGAGAGTGCCCATGCAGCGGCCGCGATTGCGGCGCAGATGCTCCACACCGTATTTAATGGCCGTTGCCTGCAGAAGCTGGGAAGCATAGAGCAGGGTGCCGAAATCGGCAGGATAGAGGAAAGTATCAGCCAGATAGGAGAGGATCTTGCCGTTGGCGGCGCCGTTTCGCTGATGGCGCTCCATAATGCGGGAGAAGATATTGCGATCCTCGGGAAGCGTAAAGGCATTCACGGTCTTTTCGCAGGGGAAGGATTGGAATCCGAATTCACTTAAGTAGCGGAAATAATGCTTTCTATATTCAGAATAGGGCTTATTTCCATGCCAAACAGTCCAATAATGGGAATCGCCGTAATCTTCATTGGTAGGGTCGATGAAATGCCCGCAGGAGCTGGGGGAGGAGGGGACATAGCTAATCTCGGGGCATAGCTCTTTGACTGCCTCAGGGATCATCTTCTCAAACATATAGAGGTAATTCTTTTTGAGATATTCTTCCTTTTTGCCGCCAAATTCTTCTACCTCGTTATTACCGGAGATGACGGCAATACATGCATGATGGCGAATTCTTTTCAGATTGTCATAGACTTCTGCCTTAAATTCATCGCGCATCTCATCGGTATCGGGGAGGAGGCAGCAAGCAACCATCATATCAAAGAAGAGGAGAATTCCAAGCTCATCGCATAGATCAAAGAAGAATTCATCGGGATAATAACCGCCGCCCCAGATGCGGATGGTATTGAAGTTGCAATTTTTGGCATCCATCAAAAGCTTGCGGCTGCGCTCGGGGGTAATATTGGAGAGGATGTTATCCTCGGGGATATAATCGGCCCCCATGGCAAAGAAGCGCATACCGTTGACTTCATGGCAGAAGCTTTGGCCCCATTCGTCATATTCCCGAATCAGCTTCAAGGTGCGAAGGCCGATTCTCTTTTCACTGCGATCTCCGTCAATTTCGGCGCAGACCGTATAGAGAGGTTGCTCGCCCATGCCGCTGGGCCACCAAAGTTTGGGGTTCTCGATCTCCGTTTCTTTGTTGGCAGGGATTTCAATGGCGATTCCGTCGGGCGATGTCAGCGTTACCTTGATTGCGCAAGGAGCATCGGTTTCTACCATCGGTGTGATATAGACCTTCTCTCCCTCATGGCGCTGGATAATGCGATGATCGGTGATGCGGGCGCTGTCTTTTATTAAGAGATAGATATCTCTCCAAATACCGGCATCGGGAAGCCTTGCGCCCCAATCCCATCCAAACATATAGTGGGCTTTTCTGAGATAGGGATAGCCTTTTAAGGCATCGCCACAGCCACCGACTTTCTGATTCAGTTTTTCTCTCTTCTCAATCAGATAAGCAGGGGTAGGATCAAAGCGCAGGCTGATTTCATTTTCGCCATCTGCTAAAATATCGGTAATATCGAATTCATAGCGACGATGCATATTCTTGGTATAGCCAATCTCTTTGCCGTTGATAAAGAGGGCGCAAAGGGTATCCAAGCCGTCGCAATGAAGCAGGGCGGAGTTTCCGTCGTGTTGATAATCAAATTTGCGGCTGAAGGTATAAGGGTGATCCATCAGAGCAAGGGCTTCTAATTCATTTTCTCTGTAGTAGGGATCTTCCATCAGTCCGTTGTTGAGTAAAAAAGAATATACAGAGCCGGGGATAATGCCTTGGCAATCATAGCCGTTACCGGTCATCTGCCAAGTGCCGTTTAAGTCAATTCGTCTCATGATCCAATACCTCCTTGTAATTTGTATTTTATTATGATATAATAAATATTACAAGGGTTAAATCAACTGAGAATTTATATTTTTTTACCGGAGTTGCGATGAAAATAGCATATGGAGACTGTCGGACAAATAATCCAAAAGGATATTTTTGCCGTCGAACGATTACAAATAAATATTTTATCAGTTATTTTGAGACCCCCTTTCTCTATGAGCATGAAGGCAGGCTCATAAAGGGCAATGCAGGGGAATTTATGATCATCCCTCCGGGAATGCCGATTCATCATGGTGCGGTAAGTGAGGAAGAAATCTATATCAATACCTGGCTCTATATTCAAGGGGAAGGCATGGAGGAACTATTGAAAAAATATCCGCTTCCCATCAACGTTGCTTTCTCGGCAGGGCCGGGGAATATTTTGGATCGGTTTGTGGAAAAGGCAAAGAAGGAATCATCGATCAAAAATATCGGATATGAGGATAAGGTTTATCATCTGACCGCTCAGTTGATTATTGATCTTTATCGCCTATACCATAGAGACCCGGGGACAGCAGGCCGCCTTGAGCGGGTGCGGGAAGAGATCCTTCAGGCGCCTGAAAAACCATGGGCCTTAAAGGAAATGGCAGATATTTGCGGATATTCGGTCAGCCGCTTTTCCGCTCTTTATAAAGCGCAGTTTGGAATTTCTCCAAAGCAGGATGTCCTCAATGCAAGGATTGACCTTGCGGCTCAGATGCTGAAATATACCGAATTTTCCATTACGGATATTGCCGCCGATTGCGGATTTCAAAGCATCTATTATTTTTCTAAATTCTTTAAGGAAGTAAAGGGAATTTCCCCAAAAGAATATATAAAAAAGCATAAAGCATAAAAATGGGGCTGTAAAAAATCATAATGATTTTTTACAGCCCCACCTTTATTTCTCTATATATTCCTTTGCTTCCCGTTCCATTTGCTCATCAATGATGCGCGGAATGGGGAATTCTTCGGCATTTACCAAAAATGCTGTAAAATCGCAAATAAAGCGGCTATCCCTTATAATCGATCGGGGAGTAACAGCCTCCGGAGTATCATAATGGGTGTGAATGGGGGCCACCTCATCTCCCGCGTAGCGAGCAAAGGAGATTGCCGGCACCCCTGCATAGACAAAGGGCTTTACATCGGTAGAGCGTAATATGAATTTACTTGTGGCAGAAAATTTCTTTTCCTTTGCAAAGCCTTCCATCACTTCAAGGCTCTCCCGATTGGCGCAAGCCATCATGCAGAATCCGCCGATCATACTGCCGATCATGTCTAATGTAATATTGCAGACCGCCTTTTTAAGTTCTGCTTTATGGCGGCGGCAGTAGGCGATAGAGCCCAAAAGTCCCCGCTCTTCGCTTCCGCACCATAAAAATTGGATGGTACGATAGGGGCGATGATTGGCAAAATATTCCGCCATTTCCATGAGAGCCATGCATCCGCTCAGATTATCATAAACGCCTAAAGATTCCTCTGTAGAATCAATATGAGCGGCAAGGACAATGCTCTCTTCAATCTCGCCTTCAATCTCGGCTGCAACATTATAAGAGCGGCGGGTGAGCGCCTTTTGTTCCACGATGATTCTTGCCTGTTTTTTATGATTTTTAAGAATGGAAATATAATCCTCTGTCCCGATCAGCAGGCAGGGGATATTCTCTTCCAAGCGAGAGGCAAAGCGCAGCTCTCTGCGGCGCAGGAAGGGGTCTTTATGCTGAATACTTCCGCCCCGTATAATCAGCCCTAAAGCGCCGCTTTCCACCAAAGAGCGGAATTTCTTTTCGGCAACCCCATTGTCCAATAAAACAATCTTTCCTTTACATTCCGCAAGCGAAAATTCATCCACAGTCGGCATATAGAATAGCGGGGCAGTAAGATCGGCGCATCCGCATCCCATATAGGCCTTGCAAAAGATCTTTTCGCCATCGATCCATAATTGCTCGTCGCCGATTTCATAATCGGTGATATTAAAGGTTTCAATCTCGGCGGGGATATTCAGTTCTTCGCATTCTTTTTTCAGATATGCAGCAAATTCCTTTTCTGCTTTGGAGCCGCAGAGGCGCTCATGGCCGAAATCTTTAATGATTCGTTCGATTTTTTGATGATTCATCGTAGATCCTCTTTTTCAATAAGATGATATGATTATACCGATTATTGCGAATAAATGCAAGGATGAATTAAGCAAATACTCTTTGCCTTATTCGTCAAGGCTGGGGATGGTTCTATATCTTGAAAATGCGACGAACTATTTTGCATAAATGCAAAATAGTTCGGATCCTAAGCCCTCTCTCCGCCAAATAAAAACAGCACCCGATTGGGTGCTGTTTTTATTTGGCGGAGAGAGGGGGATTCGAACCCCCGAACGGGTTTAAGCCGTTACACGATTTCCAATCGTGCGCCTTCGACCAGCTCAGCCATCTCTCCAAACCGCTTGGCTATTATATCAAGTATTTCCTTAAAAGTCAAGCGTTTTTTATCGAAAAACTTTTCCTCCGTCTTCTAAAAAGCAAATGCGGGTAACTTTCGTCAAGGAGCAGGGAATACCTGCTTGATTCAATGCCGCTTCAATATAGGTAGGGTTGAGGCTTTTTTCATTCCCTGTAGCGATATCGCAATCCATTTTAACCCCGCCGGCGATCCCGCTGATCTCCATTCTATGGATGAATGTTCGGATGTCTACCTCCTTTTCACTGCGCTTGGTTTTCTTCAGCACCGTGAGAGGTCCTTCAAAGGCTTTTTGGATGATTTTTGCATCCCTTCCGGTTTTCAGCTCAATCTCATAGGTGGCGGCAGTGATTTTTTTGAAAGCATTTTCAGCGGGATAAATATCGAGAATTTTCAAAGATTCCGGAAAGGTTCTCTTCAGCGCCTCGGGATCGAAATCTTCGCCCTCCGTAATTCTGAAATCAAAGAGCTCGCCTTGGCTTTCAAAGCCCAAAGAGAGAGGCTGAGCGAAGATGCAATAGGGATGGGGGCTGAAGCCGCCGGTGCTCCAATAAGGGATTCCGCTGCGCCGAAGAGCCCGCTGCACGCTGCGCTGGAGATCCAGATGTGAAAAATAAATGGCATCGCCTTTTTTGCAAAATTGCACTCTCATATCCTTAAACATCGCATTTTCTCCCGATCATGGTATTGGCACCGCACCCGCTGCAGGATTCTTTGCAGTTGGGGGTGGTCTGCCCTTGATAAGCCTTTTCAGCTTCTTTTTGCAGATAAGCTTTGCTTACGCCGATATCAATATGATCCCAGGGCAGAATCTCATCAAAGGATCGCTTTCTCAGCGAATAAAAATCGCCGTCTACTTTGCAAGCTGCAAAAGCATCAGCCCAGCGCTGATAATCAAAATGCTCGGTCCAAGCGTCCAGCTTCCCGCCGTTTTTTGCCACCTCTTCCAATACAGGGGCTAAGCGGCGATCGCCGCGGGCAAGAATTGCTTCCAAAAGGGAAGTTTTACAATCATGGTAGCTTAAGGTTACCTGCTTGGTCTTTATTCTGCTGCGCAGATAATCCTGCTTGCGATGGATCTCTTGCTCGCTGTTTTGCGCCTCCCATTGGAAGGGGGTAAAGGGCTTGGGGATAAAGGTGGCAAGGCTCAGCGCGATTTTAATATAGCGATTGCGTTTGCTTTTATCGGTATCATAAAAATAGCCGATAATTTTATCTGCCATAGAATTGATGGCGGCAATATCTTCATCGGTTTCGGTGGGCAGCCCCATCATAAAATAGAGCTTGACCGAAGAGTTGCCGTTTTCAAAGGCAATGCGGCAGCTTTTTTCAATATCTTCCTCGCTTACATTCTTATTGATCACATCCCGCATCCGCTGGCTGCCTGCCTCAGGTGCAAAGGTGAAGGTGGATTTTCGCACCCCTGTGATCTTGGCGGCAAGTTCTTTGGAGAAGTTGTCCACCCGCAAAGAGGGCAGGGAAAGATTGATTCCGCGGGGCTCGGTATAGCGGATCAGCTGATCCACCAAGGATTCAATTTCAGGATAATCGCTGGAGGAAAGAGAGCAAAGGGAGAGCTGCTCATAGCCGGTGTTCTCTAAAAGGGTGCAAGCATCCTTGACCAATGTATCGGCAGATTTGCAGCGGATGGGCCGAAAGAGCATCCCCGCTTGGCAGAAGCGGCAGCCGCGGATGCATCCGCGAAAAAGCTCGATGGTTACCCGATCGTGGACTGCCTCTGTAAAGGGAATCATCTGCTCTTTGGGGTAATAGGTTTTATCGAAGTCTTTGATGATTCGCTTTTTGATTGTGGTAGGGACATCTTCAAATTTCGGAGTAAAGGAGGAAATGGTGCCGTCCTCATGATAAGTAACCTCATAAAGGGAGGGGACATAAAAGCCCTCCATTTTGGCAATCTCTCTCAAAAACTCTTGGCGGCTCAATCCCTTGGCTTTTGCCTCTCTTAATTTTTGGGCAAGCTCAGGCAGTGCCTCTTCTCCTTCTCCGATGCTGAAAATATCAAAGAAGGGGGCAAGGGGCTCCGGATTATAGGCGCAGGGCCCGCCGCCCACAACGATGTTTTTCAGCCCCTCCCGCTCCTCGCTGCGAAGCGGGATTCCGCCAAGCTCCAGCATATTGAGGACGGTGGGATAGCACATTTCATATTGCAAGGTAAAGCCAATCAGATCAAATTCATCCAAAGAGGTATGGCTTTCCATGGAATAGAGGCGGATATCCCTCTTTCTCATCTCTTCTTCCATATCCGGCCAAGGCTGGAAAAAACGCTCGCACCAGGTCCCTTCTTGCTCGTTGAGGGCTCCATAGAGAATACGAAGCCCTAAATGGGACATCCCGATATCATAGATATCGGGAAAGCAAAAGCCGAAGCGGATATCAACCTTTGATAGATCCTTGATGGTGCAACCGATCTCTCCGCCCACATAGCGGGCAGGCTTCTGCACCTTCAATAAAAAATCTTTGAATTCTTCAGTGTTATACGTCATGGATATTCTCCTTTGGATTGGGCTGCAGTCAATGCTGCCAAATAAATGCAAATCAGAAATAGGGAAAAATTATAACCGCTGGAAAGAAATTGCCAAAAGGCCGCCGCCAGCAGAGGCAGGATGGCGCATAGCCCTGCAATCTGCAGAACTTTTTGGCGTATGGCAGGCTCGTAGCGGGGCGCAAGAAGGCAGGAGAGCATTCTGCCGCCGTCCAGCGGATAGATGGGTAAAAGATTGATGAGCGCCAATAGCAGATTGGAAAAAGCGCAATACCATAATCCTTTTAATTTGCCGAACAAAGCAAAAATGATAAAAAGCAAAAACATTAAAAGATTGATAAGCGGCCCTGCTGCCGCTGCAAAAAACTCTTGGCCGTAGGAGAGCCCGTCAAAGCGGATCTCAAAGCCTTGTCCCATGCTGCGGAGCTTCTCGGCACGCCCGCCGAAGTGCCGGATGGCAAGCAGATGCCCTGCCTCATGAATCATCGAAAAGCCAACCACCCATAATGGGTAAAAGGATCCTTGAATCAGGCAGTAGGAAAAGGCAATCAAAAGTAAAAGGGGAGAGGGCTTAATGATCGCCATCTTGCTTGGTCAGCGCATCATCTACAGTCTTTTCAATGTCGATCTCTTGGCTGCTCTGATTCCATACAGCGGCAACCTCCTCCTTCCATCCAAGAAGGGTATCCTTCGCATCTTCAAAGGAAAAATCCTTCTGCGTAGAAAGATAAAAGCCGCCGGCAAAGAGAAAGAGCAGAATAATGAGTAAGGTGATCCATCTGCTTCCTTTTTGAGGGACAGGCGCTTCAAATTCGGTCCGCCGCAGCTGCCGTAGGGAATCTCGGGTGTATTCTTCCATTTTCTTCATCTCCTTTTTATATAAGAGTATGAAGAATATGCCGAAATTAGAATCATTATATAAAAGAAACGAATCTTTGTCAAATAGATTCAATATAGAACTGCCCGAAGGGCAATATCACTCGCCGTAAGGCGAATATAGCTGAAAAAACTCCTTGATAAAAAGGCGGGTTGTCATAAGGATATCTTGAAAATCCGATGAAACAAGCCGATTGACGAGTGCCAATAGCATAAAATAGATTTATTGTATGCGAATGCTATAATACTAATGTAAATTTAATCAAGGCGAAGCCTTGTATGTAATCCGACGAAGTCGGGATGTAATCAATCCGAAGAAAATACACCTGCGGTGATGCCATACACGCTACGCGTGATTACATGCGCCTGACGGCGATTACATGCCAATCCTTCGGATTGGATAAAAATAAAGGACTATCGAAGGGGCTCCCTTCGCAAGGAAGAAGCGGTTTTGAGACCATCTTTTTCGCCCATACAAAATGAAAAACGCCCGTAATGCGTCAGCATTGCGGGCGTTTTATCATTACGCCTAAGCAAAAAATCTGTGTCTCAAAACTACTTCGTATCTTAAAATCTTGAAAATTAAATGCAAAACAAGGCATAAAATGCAAAGCATCCTGCCGGATGGTGCGCATTTTTAACGCAGTTTTGCGCTATATTTTCAGATTTTAAGACGCTTATTTCCTTACGAAGGGAGCCCCAAGTAGTCCTTTATTTTTGGCACCCCCTGCGGGAATCGAACCCACAACTAGCCCTTAGGAGATACCGAGGGAAATACGAACGATATCTCTTGTAATACCTAAAAATCCCCTGCTGTCAGGGGATTTTTAGGATTAAAGTGTTGTCTTGTGTTACGCCGTTACCGCTGATTTTATATTGTTTTTGTTTGCTTGATTAGCAAGCAATTAGTAAGAATGATTAATTTAGGGTGGAGATAATATTCCTACGAAAGTATGCCATTTAACTTCTGTTCACTCGGTTTATTATTGTGTACTGCTTTTTGTTCTCTTTGGTTTTACCAACTCTCCAATCATTGCACCGCCGATGGTAAGAACTG
>JAFSCX010000058.1 GCA_017436525.1 Clostridia bacterium
AGCTACGATTGAGAGCGGCGCCACGCTGAATATCAATAATGCTGTATTGCTGAAAAATAAATTTACTTCCGCTCAGTTGAATGCTGCATTGATCTGCCATAACGATCGTGGCAATGTGAATGTCAACGGCATGGTCCTCAAAGATAATGAGTTCTATACTACTGCTTCCGGCACATTAGCAAAGCAGATGTTTGCAACCCGTGCTCCTTCTGATACTACCGGTAAGTGTGTTTTGAACAATGTATATTGCGACGATACAGAAGTTACCAGAGATCTTCAAGATGTCAGTGGTTTGACTGCCAAGATTGGCGATAGCTATATGGCCTCCGGTGAGGCGGCGGCTGCTGCCAACGTGGCAGGGGAGGATTCCATCTTCTTCTATACCACCGAGGATGGTGTAGAGCTTGGCACTGAGGCCAATGCTACTCGCAGAGTCAGCTATCAGGTTGACGGCCGTGAGGTTGCTCATGCTTATGCAAACGGCGGTGATCAAATCACCCTGAGCTATACCGCTCCTTATGCAACCACCCTTAGCGCCGGTGTAGGCGACTTAGACGGCAATGTCCTGACCCTGCCTACCGAAGGCTACATGATCGTTCCTGTTGCGGTAACACCGACCGAAAGCGCAATGCAGACCGTTTATGGTTATCAAGGGGTTAAGGAAATCTCCTCTGAAGTTACTTCCGGCGATTATACGATTGCCAATGCAGAAGAGTGGATGTATGTCTACAATAATAAGGCAAACTTCAATAATCTTGATGTAACGCTCCATTTGGTCGGCGATATCGATCTCTCTGAGAGCGTGGCCAATAGTTTTGGTGGATTTATAGACACTCAGTTTAGCGTGGATGGTCATGATCATACCATCAAAAACTGGGGAACGAGCAATGCACCGAAGAGTGCAAACGGCCTTTTCCGCGGAGCGATCGCCAATTATGGTGGAACCGGCGGAAAAATGATGAAGAGCCTGAAGAACTTCAATGTAGAAAATGTGTATCTAAACGGTACGCAGCGCGGTAGCGCAATCGTATGTGGATTTAGTGCAAACAACGCCGGATTTGCTGTCCCG
The DNA here is from genome assembly GCA_017436525.1 of Clostridia bacterium. GTDB lineage: Bacteria > Bacillota > Clostridia > Oscillospirales > QAKW01 > QAKW01. The sequence continues at coordinate 1,070 of JAFSCX010000058.1, forward strand.
TCTACATTCCTGATGCAAAACGTTCATGTAAAGGATTGCTCTTTGACTACTACCACTGCCGATGATCATGCAATCTTGTTGGCAAGATACAGTTGCGATGGAGCATCACCGGTTGCCACAATTACCGAGTGCTCGATCATTGATACAACGATGAACGCAAACGGAGATCATAGCGGGGCCATCTTCGGGAAAGCACCGAATAGCGCAAGTAACTGCACGGTTTATATCCATGGCAACTATTTGCGCAATGTAACCGTCAACAACAAAACATCTGCGGCAGGCCTGCTGATGGGAACTGTTGAATATGGTAAGGCTCACATATATAATAATGCGGTCATTGATAGTACCATTAACGCCGCCTCCGGAGCGGAAGCAAACCTTGCCGTATGTTCTAAATCTGGTGAGATGCGGCTTAAATACAACCTTTTTGCCGGAAATACAGTCAATTCAGACACCGGCACCTATTTGGTTGGAACCACCGGGACTGCAGCAACTGCTACCAATTGTAATCATACTAATATTATTGATGACTCCAAATTGGGCAATAATTATGCAACCGGAAATACCTATGGCTGCGTGAAGGGTGCAACAGGCTCCCATGTTACGGTTTACACTGCCGAAGAAATGGCCAATGGGGTCGCTGCTTACACCAATAATACCTATAATTCTGATGCGGATAACAACGCGTTGATGGCAAATAGAACGGTTTATTGGACCAATGATGCCGAGGGCTGGATCATCCCTGCCGATGGCAATCAGACCAGAAAGGTTACCTTTACCGTAGTGGATGAGGAGGGCACTCCTTCCACCTCGCAGGTATATACCTACTATACTGACTATACCAAGAAGTTGATCCCTGCGTTTGATGAGCATCTTTATGAGAACTATACCTGGACCGACGGAACAGGCGAAAAGTATACATTGGATAAAGAATTCACCTCCGATGTTGCTTATACCGCAGTCGGCTTGGTATTGGATGAGCTGCAGGCAGCCCTCAACTACTTCACACGCAAAGATCTTGAAAAATACTTTGTAGATGGTAGCGAGATCAACGGTATCATCTCCGATGTAAACGGAAAGATCTCTACCAATGAATATCAGGATAAGGAAAATGCGGTCCCCGGTGTGGGTGCGGCTGCTCTTGCGAAGGATATCGCAGTTCTCAAAGCCCGCCAGGGCACCTATCAGACCCCCAATGGGGATTACAGCAACGTTCCTACGGTTGCCATGGTCGATCTCTATGCAGATTCGCCCAACTATACCATCAATAGCGTGGAAGAGCTGCTGATCGCAAAGACCAACGAAGCGAAGTATCCCAAGGGCTCTACCTTGAACCTGATGAAAGATCTGGATCTGGAAGAGACGAATACCTTCCCGGGATTTGTCCGTCCGCGCTTCGATTTCGACGGTCATAACCATACCATCTCCAACTGGACCTATGATGGTGGAACTACCTATGGCATTGCATTTATCTCCAGAGGTGAGAACAATAATATCAAGAATCTCACTTTTGATGGTGTCAATCTGACCGGTGGTCGTCATAGCGCGGTTGTCTTCGGAAGCCACAACAACGATAAGAGCGATTATGGCTATAAGACCGATAGTGCTACTTATATCACCGGCGTATTGACCATTGAAAATGTCCATGTCAAGAACGCGGTCGTTAACACTGCAGATGAGCAGGTCGCTATCTTCCTTGCAAATACCCAGAGCGGAAGATCGGGCCATGTCATCAATAACTGCTCGATCGAGAATAGTACCATCAATTCCGGCGGCGCAGCGAACGTATCCGGCTTTGTGGCTCGCTTGTCGGGCGGTGTGAATGTAACCATTACCAACTGCTACATGAAGGGCTTTAGCATCCCCAATGGCGGAGCGAATACCTCCCTCTTTGTCGGTCAGCCCAGTTCCAGCTTTGCATATAATATTCAAAATGTGGCGGCCTACGATTGTACCATCAAGGGCACCGGTGATATCTATCTTTTCGGCGCGCGTAATATGGTTGACGGGTCAGCTCACAGCGGTTCTAATGTGACCTTGAAAAATATCATCCTCTATAATATTGATGCAACCACGACAACAGCGGATAAAAATGTCTATATCTCTTCCGGTAACTTGGATTGGTATGTTTTGAAATCAACCGGCGTGGGAAATGAAATCAATATTTATATGAATGAGACTACCCGCGAGCATCTCCATGCAGACTATCCTCTCTATCATAAACATGATAGTGAGACTCCTGATCAGAATGTCAAAGCGCCCACTGTTTTGCCCGATGCAGAGTTTACCAACGGTGCTGCTGCTTGGAAGGCTAATAAGGTGTTGGCAGCGGATTACTGGTTGGTGGATAGCGACTTTACCTCTGCTGATTATCCCACCATGTTTGCGGCTGATGGCCTCGGTGCTCCGCGCCAGATCACTCTGACCGAGAACCGCACGGAGACTGCCAATACCACTACCCACTATACCAACGGTGCAGGCGAGATGCCTGTTGATGGCCAGACCATTATGGGCAATAATTATTGGTATGCCGATGGCGATGCTACCCCGTATACCCAGTCCATGAGCTTCGACGCCGATAAGGCCCTCACGTTGGAGGAAATTGTCAGCGTGAGTGTGGCTTGGGAAGCCATTGAGTTCGTCTATAACTACGGCGAATGGGATGAGGATAATTTGAAGTGGAACAGTTATTGGAGTCTGAAAAATGAAAATTCCAACCTCATCAGCCTTACCAATAATGGTACAATCTTTGTAACCGCTACCATCGGCTATACAGCCATAGACAACGGTATCGCCGGTTCCTTTACCGACGGTGAAGGCAACGCTGCCGATACCTCTGCGATTCCCATGAATGCAGATGGCGGCGCAGCAAACCATAATTACCAATTCAATATCTCCGGCGAGCCCGAGGGAGAAAAGACCGGGAAACCAACCATCGGTACCTTGAAGGTAACCTTGGCAACTCCCTGAGTAGGATGAAGGAGAATAAGAAATGGCGAATATAGAGAATACCCATGTAAAGAAAAGTAAAAGAAAAGTAGCCACGCTGATTCTGATCATTACATTGATTTTGCTCTTAATCGGCAGCTGCTGCGTGTCCCTTTGGGCCATCTTCCTTCGGGATGATGTGCCCACTGTGGCACCCGATTATGCCCCCCCTGTCCTGGAGCCCAATGCGAAGCCTACGGATGAGCCGGAGGATACGCCTAAATATGAATCCGAAGAGGGCGGCGGCAAGGTAACCATTAGTTATGAGACGGATATGACCATTGATCTTTCCGATGGAAAGGTCTATTGGAAATATCAACATCCCAAAGCTTCCAATCAGGATGTTATGGTCCAATTGATTATTCAGGACCGCCTGATCTTCAAATCCGGCTTGATTAAAGCGGGCAATGAGATCAAGGTCTTGGATCTCAATGGCGAGCAGGTCCAGATGGGAGTCGGCCACTATACCGGCAGGGTAGAGCTTTATTACTACCATCCCGAGACCGGTGAGCGCGCCGTATTAAGTACAGACCTGACCAATATTACCATTAAGGTTCAGGAATAATTCTTTTAGGTCTTTATCACCCGCCCCATGGCAAGGCATGGGGCAGATGAAGAAGATAAATAATTTTTCAAAAAAATTTTTCTTGAAAGGAAATTACTACAATGAAAAAGTTTATCGCTATTATCGCTGCTATCGCTATGATCGCTACCATGAGCGTATCCGTATTTGCTGCTGCTGAAATCGATGCTATCGGCGAAACCCTCGAAGGCACTGTTGTTGCCAACTATGAGGAGGCAGATGAGGGTGCTCGTGTTCCTGTAGTTGTTGTTGATGCTGCTTGGTCTGGCTTGACCTTTACCTACACTGTAGCAACTGAGGCATGGAACTCTACTGATCTGGTTTGGGAAGATTCTGAGGGTACTTGGGCTGGTGCTGCTTCCGTTGAAGTTACCAATCGCTCCTCTAAGGCTGTAAACGCTTCCGTATCCTATGAAGCTGGTGTAGTTGCTGCAGAGGATGTTACCTGTGATGAGGATGTTGACATTGCTGTTGGTACCGCTAGAGATGGCGAGACTCCTGCTGCTCCCATCACCAAGACCTTAAAGGTAACTGTTAAGGCTAACGCTGATGCTATCACTGAAACTCAAAACGGCGCTACCGCTGGTACTGTTAAACTGACCATCGCTGACGTTGCCTAAGTTAAAATTTTAACTTAATTTCAGCCCTAAGGCTGCAAAATAATTTTGCAGCCTTGGGCTAAAGCAAACTAAATGAATCAGGACGGCGGCGCCCCTTGCATCGCCGCCGTCCCGCAAAACCTTTTGATGATTTTTGAATCTTATAGAATAAAAATGCCGATCATTCTATAAGATTGAGCAATCATAGAGAAATGAGTAAAATATGAATTATAAGAAGAGAATTAAAAAGTGGATCAAAGAGCAGAAGCTGCTTGCAGCCTTAGGGGCGGCTTGCCTGGTTTCCTTGATTGCCATGGCAATCATCCTTGCTAATCCCAAGACGGTGCAGGCGCCCTTTGAAGCCCCTGCCTATGAGCAGAGCGCAGAAAAAGGGGAGCCGAAGGTGCCGGAGAACTTGGGCTGGAAGCTTCTCTACCAAGAGGGGATGCAATTTAAGGCAGGCGTCTGCGGGAATTTGAAATTGGAAGAAAAGGTTGCGCAGATTTATTTTACCAACCCTGCGGAAAATACCGTCTATATGAAGCTGCGGATCACCAATGAGAAGGGCGAGATTCTGGCCGAGAGCGGCTTGCTTCGCCCCGGTGAGTACCTCAAATCCATTGAATTTGCCAAGAAGCCCAAGGCAGGGCAGAAGATTAACATGAAGGTGATGACCTATGAGCCGGAAGATTTTACCAGCGCAGGGTCCATCAATCTTACGACCACCATTCAATAAATATTGATTTATAGGAGGCAAATATGAAAAAAATATTATCCTCGGCTATGATCTTGATGATGATTCTTTGCTGCGCAACCCCTTGCTTTGCGGCAAAAGACACCCTCAATAATGAGAAGCTTTCCGCATCTATGAATGTGGAGGCGAAATATATCCGCCTTTATACAGAAGAGGAAGGCTATACCACCATTAAAGGGGAGGATGGCAAATTTTCCGAGACCACCGATAGCGGCCTGAAGGTCGAGCTGGAGGCAGAGGAGGAGAAGCTTTCTCTGATCGTCCATGAGGTTACCGCCGAGGATCGCGAGGCGGCAAAGTGGTTCCAGATGCATTTTCTGGGCGCCGAGAACATTGCCCCCTTGGAATTCTTTATGGCAGATGAGAACGGAGCGCGCCATGAATTAAAGGCGGGGACCGAGATTACCCTGACGGGCCTGAAGGAAGGGCAGTATGTGGTACGGATGTCCTCGGATGGCCATAAGGATCGGATTCCCGAGGCGGTCGTAAATGGGTCGATTACCTTTAAGACGGCGGAGAGCGGCCACTACTATGTCGTCGTAACGCCGAAGGCCGGCGGCAGCGGCGAGGGCGAGAGCGAGCCCCAAAAGCCCGAAACCGAGAAACCTGAGACCGAAAAGCCTGAAACCGATAAACCCGACACCGAGAAGCCCGGCAATACCACCGGCGAGCCGGATACGGGAGACCATAGCCATCTTTGGCTCTGGATTGGTTTGATGGGCGTAAGCTTCGCAGGAATGATCGTGGTTGGGAGAAAGATGAAGAAAGCATAAAGACGATTGCCGAGGTTCTTCAAAGGAAGAACCTCGGCAGTGTTATTTTTGCCTCGTTGAGGCAAAAGTGATATTGCGCCGTCGGCGCAGTGATATTCTTTTGGAATACCTCGCCATCGGCGAGATATTTCCAAAAGAGTGTTATTGCCCTTCGGGCAGTTGAAGGAAAAAACTCGCTTACGCGAGTTTTTATTGAAAGGCTATTTTCTGCCTTGCTTCGAGGTGAGATGGTTGAAAATCAAATCGGCTTATTGTATAATAGTGATCGAGGTGATTATATGGCTGATAGTATCATGAGAGATATGGCAAAGCGTTTTGCCAAAGATATGATCTTTACCTGCCGCGATATGAAAAAGGAGCAGAGAGAGCCGGCATTGATCAATCAAATTCTTCGCTCCGCTACTTCCATCGGCGCTAATATACATGAAGCGCAATATGCGCAAGGGGAAAAAGATTTCATCTCTAAACTTGAGATCGCGCAAAAGGAATGTTATGAGACCGAATATTGGCTGGAATTATTGGTAGAAACAAACTGTATTTCAGAAGAAAAATATAAAGAGTTAAGAAATGATTGCGGAGTCATTCGCAGGATGCTGATCTCCTCTCTAAAGACCATAAAATCTAAATGAAAACTCGCCGCGCAAGTAGGCGAGTTTTTTCCTTTACTTTTGCCGCAAGGCAAAAATACCACTGACCGCTTGCGGTCAATATCACTGCCCGAAGGGCAATATCACTTTTGCCCGACGGGCAAAAATAACACTAAAAAGGGATGTAAAAGCTACTGCTTTTTACATCCCTTTTGCTCATATTTCTTTTCCGTACACATAGAACCATCCTCGGTGCGAAGTTCAGTATGTTGATTTAATTTTTAACCATCCTTTCTAAAATTTTGGCAGAAAATCTCATTTCAATAAAAACTCGCCGCGCAAGTAGGCGAGTTTTTTCCTTTACTTTTGCCGCAAGGCAAAAATACCACTGACCGCTTGCGGTCAATATCACTGCCCGAAGGGCAATATCACTTTTGCCCATCGGGCAAAAATAACACTAAAAAGGGATGTAAAAGCTACTGCTTTTTACATCCCTTTTGCTCATATTTCTTTTCCAAGTATGCGTGCTGATCGAACCAATCTCTTACATCTCACCCATTCCTTCTTCCCGGGGCAGAGGCGATAGAAGCCTAAGGTGGCGAAGATGAACCATGCGGAGGTGGTGCCGTTATCTTCATCGCCGGGGTAGCCATCGTCGCCGCTATGGAAGGCTTCTTTGGCAAGGCGCTCTACCCAATAATCTGTCTTCTCCTGCGCGCCCAGCGCCGCAAAGAGGAAGGGGAGGTGGAAGGAGGGCTGATTGGAGATGGCCATCTGGCCGAAATCGATCAGCGCCATCTCGGTCATTTCATGAATCTCGCGGCCATAGCCGAAGGTGCGATACTTTGGAGCCTCTGCAAAGAGGGCATCCAGCTTGGCGATCAGCCGATCCGCACCGCCATGGAGGGCGGCAAGCCCTTCGACATCATGGGGGACAGCAAAGGAATTCTGCCAAGCGGAGCCTTCGGTATATTCGCCGCCCCAAGCGCAGGGATCGAAAAATTCCGCCATCCTGCCCTCTTGATCCCGCCCGCGCATAAAGCCGCTTGCGGGATCGAAGAGCTTCTGATAGTTTTTGGAGCGGGCCATATATTCCTCGACCAGCTCATCATGGCCCAAAATTTTTGCAACGGTGGCAATGCACCAATCGCCATAGGCGGAATCCTGCGTCAGGTTGACCGATTCCTTGACCAGATCACGGGGCATATAGCCGTATTTTAAGTAAGCGGTGCAGCCGTTTCGGCCGTAGCGTTCGTCGGGCGCATCGTGATTGGCATGGTGCAGCATGCCCTCAAGAGCCTTTTCCAAGACCTCCCGCTTGCCGATGCCGTTGACTGCCGCTTCCGCGATCACTGCATCGATCAAGGTGCTCGGCATACAGCCCACCTCGCCGATAGAGGGCCAGCGGGGAAGCCAGCCGCACTCTTGATAATCATTGACAAAGCCTTCCAGCATCTCGGCGAATTCTTCCCTTGCAATCAAGGTAAAAAGGGGATAGACGGTGCGATAGGTGTCCCAAAATCCATTGTCGGTATAGCGCACGCCTTTGCGAGTAGAGCCATCAAAGGGCGCATAGTGGATGGGAGAGCCGTCTGCATCGATTTCATAGGCCTTATGGGGGAAGAGGAAGGGCCGATAGAGGCAGGAATAGAAGGTTTTCATCTGCTCGATATCATCGGTCTCGATCTCGATGCGGTGGAGCTTCTCTTCCCAATTTTCTTCGGCTTCTGCTTGCAGTTCGTCAAAGGAACGCGCGCCGCACTCCCGATCAATGGCGGCGATCGCCATCTCGGCGCTGATATAGGAACTGCCAAGGCGCAGCTCAACGGTCTGCTCTGAAAGACCTACATGGAAGAAGGCCTTCTCGCCACTCTCGCTCCATTGATTGCGGGAAGGATCGGCGCCATTTAAGAAGCGGACAGCAATATAATGGGTAAAATCCTTGGCATCGTCTCGAAAATGACCGTCGTTGGTCCCGATGAGGGTAGAAGTCTCCCGATCGAAACGATAGGTATAATTCCCGATAATCGGCAGGAAGGAGAGGAAGGAGGGGCGCTCGTCATGAAAGGTCAGCCGAAGGGCGGCGCACCGCTCGGTGGGGGTCAGCTCAAAGGTGCAATTGGAGCGCAGGAAGGTTACTTTCATATAATCGGGCCGCAGGACGTTTTCCTGCACGCGGCAGCCCGACCATGCGCCGGAGCAGCTATCGGCTACATTATCATTCTGCGGCACCATCAAGAAGGGGCCGTAGTCCCGAATCCAAGGAGAGGGCTGATGGGTCAGCCGAATCCCTTCGCAATATTCATGGTCGGGATGGTAAAACCAACCCTCCGCTTTATCGGTCTGCGGGCAGAAGGAGACCATGCCGAAGGGAAGCTGGGTCAGAGGCAGAGTATTGCCGTTGGAGCGGCGGGGAATGGACTTGGTGCCCATTTTAATGTTGACAAAGGGCAGTAATTTCATGGAATCATCTCCGTTGCGTTTTTTTCTTTAATTGCTCACCTTAGTGTAGCATAAAGAAGGATAAAAGTAAATCGAAAAAGAAAACTCTCAAATTCGTAGGGAATTAAACGAGGGCACCAAACCATTCGGATCGTTTTTGGCGATAGTTATGGGTGAGAATGTGATCTTCAGCATAACCGGGCTCCAAATAGGGAAGATATTCATTTCCCCATAAAAATCCCTTGTAGTGTGCATATTGTTGGCCTACAGTCTCAAGATAAATATAATATTCCAAAATCGGAGTAAATTCTTTTGAGGAAAAATTACGGCCAAGAGAACAAATCTCAGCGTGTGCAGCGGCATAATACGGCATACCGGACATCACTTTTTTCCTTAGATAGATTTCCGGGCTCACTTCCAGAAAAGTTCTTGCAACAGGGTCATTAAAGTGCTTGAGATTTGCTTGAAAACCAAGAAATGCAGAGAAAAGAACTGCGGCAAAAATTCGTTGTTCAAAAGCGGATTTCAGGGAAAGTAATCGCGTTCCTTCCATTTCCTTTTCGGCGGTTTCAAAGGAATTCTTTATTTCCTTAAAATCATCAAAGGTGTTTTCGGAAAATTGTTCTAATTGCTTGACCACTTCTTGGGGAGAAATCGATAACATATAAGCCTCCTAGTTGTATTTTTTTGAAAAAATAGTACCCCATACGGGGTATTTTGTCAACCCCGTATGGGGTGTTTCGATATAATGACACCGAAGAGGTGATATGGATGCTCCGATTAAGAGATTTAAGGGAAGATCATGATCTGACCCAAGCTCAGTGCGCAGAGATTGCAAATATTAGTAAAAATTCTTATATTCGTTATGAGAACGGAGAACGGGCAACGCCTCATGATGTTATTATCGTTTTTAGTAAATATTACAATGTAACAGCGGATTATATTTTGGGGCTGATCAAAGAGCCTCGCCCGCTTTTTTGAAAATAAAATAACGGGATGGTTTTATTTCAAACCATCCCGTTTTAATTTTTCTCGCTGGCGCTCGAAAAAAGGACTGCAACAACTTTTGGAAAGTTACCATGGACTCGAACCAACGACCCGTAGAGCAGGATCAAACTACCGAAAAGGCGAGAAAATGGAGTTGAGCGGGGGCGCAAGGTATTAGTGATATTCTGTGCTGCGCACAGAGTGATATTATGCCTTGCGGCATAGTGGTATTTTTGCCTTCGGCAAAAGTGGTATTATATTCGCCATATAACTGCCCGAAGGGCAATAACACTTGGGCGTAAGCCCAAATAACACTGCGAAGCAATAACACTCGCCGTAAGGCGAATATAACTGAAAAAGAAAGACACGCTTACGCGTGTCTTTCTTTTTCTGGCTCCCCCTGTTGGACTCGAACCAACGACCCTGCGGTTAACAGCCGCATGCTCTACCGACTGAGCTAAGGAGGAATATTCATGGTGACCCCTAGGAGAATCGAACTCCTGTTTTCAGCGTGAGAGGCTGACGTCTTAGCCGCTTGACCAAGGGGCCGGATTTAATGCTTGTTTATTATACATTCCTTTCTGCGAAATGTCAATATGTTTTTTGAAATTTTTTTTGTATATTTCAAAAAACAACCCCGAAAGAAGATTGCATTGAGGCCCTTGATATGGTATACTTTATATTATTTACTTAGTTGGTTTGGAGTTTTATGTCGGAAAACAGTACCCAAAAACTGAATCTGAAAATGGTGATTGTCTGCATGGATCAAGAGCTGACGCAGGAGCTTGCCCGCGGCTTTGAAGGGGCCGGAGTCTCTTTGATCGCTGCCGGCACCACCGCCATGGATGCCCTTGCCCTTGTGGCGGAGCATGATCCCGATCTTTTGATCATGGACCCTTATCTTAGCGGTATGAATTGCGATGAGCTGGCCTACCGCTTGGAGATGGAGGCGAAGGCGGATCTTGTCAAGATGGTGGTAGCGGTGCGAAGGCATGATCTGCTGGCAGATCGCTTTTTCGATAACGGCGGCGATATTTTCCGGCTCCTGCCCATTGATTACCGCTATACGGTCTCTCAGATCTTGCGCTATCAGCAGATGCGGCGCCGCCAACGGGAGCCGGAGGAGACCTTCTCCAAAGAAGAGGCTTTATTTCAAGAAAATGTCATTGAGATCCTCAAAAGAATCGGAATGCCCTTTGCCATCAAAGGCTATCGCTATATCCGCTATGGGGCATTATTATGCAAAAGGCATCCGGCGGTGCTTCAGCATCTGATGATCGGCTTTTACGGGGAGATTGCAAGGCATTTCGATTCCAGCTCCGGCGCTGTGGAGCGGTGCATGCGCACCGCCATCGAAAAGGCTTGCATAGAAGGAGAGCCGGAGGTATTAAACACGCTCTTTCATCTTAAGAAATCCAACGGCAAGGTCGAAAACGGGGAATTTATGTTGCAGCTTTTGGATCTTTGCCGCACTGATCGATAAAATATTGAAAGATGGGCCGGCCCCGATCCATCCGTTCGGGATGAAATTGCAGCCCCAAGATGGGCAGATGATCGTGGACAATGGCTTCTACACATCCATCGTGGCTAAAGGCGATAGGGGTGAGGCCTCTTCCTAAGCGGGAGAGGGCTTGATGGTGGGCGCTATTGACTAAAAAAGAGCGGCCGAGAAGCTTTTTGAGGATGCCGTCGGTGCGGATTTCATGCCATAGATCCTCCCCGACGCCCATATGGCGATCGGCATTGGGAAGATGCTGAATCAGGCTGCCTCCAAAAGCCACATTGATGATCTGAATCCCGCGGCAGATGCCGAGAATCGGTTTTTGCTCCATAATAAAGGAATGGATGCAGGCAAGATCCAGATTATCCCGCTTGCGGGAAAGGCCGTAGCTGCCCTCGTTTTGCGCGCCGTAGAGCTCGGGGAGGACATCTCCGCCCCCGCAGAGGAGCAGCCCATCATAGGCTTTGAAATCGGTATGCTCGGTGCAAACGGTGCCTTTCGCGCCTGCCTTTTCCAAGGCTTGCAGATAGAGGACGGGATCTGCTTTTCCTGCTGTCATTAAAATTTTTATCATGATACCACCTCATTTTTATTTATATGCAAAGAAGGAGAAAATCATGGCAAGGAAAATGAAAAAGAAAGAATGGATTTATATTTTGGGCGTGGCGATCCTTTGCGTGGCAGGGATGGCCGCCGCTTTGCTTTTCGGCGGCGGGAAAAAGGCCGCTCCCGTGGAGGATTATATTGCCAAGATTACCATTCGGGATCAGGGGACGATTACCCTGCGGCTGGATGGCTCTGCCGCTCCTTTAACGGTGAAAAACTTTGCGGAGCTGGCGGAGAGTGGTTTTTATGAGGGGCTGACCTTTCATCGCATTATGGAAGGCTTTATGATGCAGGGCGGTGCACCTGCAGAGGAAAGCCGCGCAGCCAAGCCCATTAAAGGGGAATTTGCCGCCAACGGCATTGAAAATCCTCTTTCTCATACCCGCGGCGCCATCTCCATGGCAAGAACCAACGACCCCAACAGCGCAAGCTCTCAATTCTTTATTTGCCATGAGGATTCCATCTTTTTGGACGGCAATTATGCCGCATTCGGCTATGTAACCGAGGGGATGGAGATTGTGGATGCCATCTGCGAGGGCGCAAATCCCATCGACGACAACGGCACCATCTTAAAGGGCGCCCAGCCGATTATTGAAACGATCAAGGTAGAAAAAGCATGAGAAGACCATGGCTTGCGCACTACGGCAAGGTAGAAAAAAATCTTGAATATTTTCAGGGCAGCATGGCAGAGGCAGTGGAAAAAAGCGCCAAAGCGTTTCCCAAAGAGGCGGCCCTTTTCTTTATGGGCGGGAAGATCTCTTATGAGCAGTTGAGCCGAAAGATCGAGGAGACTGCGGCTGCTTTTTCTGCAATGGGCGTCAAAAAAGGCGATCGGGTCGCCCTTTGCCTGCCCAATCTGCCGCAGACGGTTTATTGCCTTTACGCTTTGAATCGTCTGGGGGCGGTGGCGGTGATGATCCACCCTCTTTCTGCGGAAAAAGAAATTTTCTATTATCTCAAAGAAAGCGATTGCCGCATGGCGGTAACCCTGCGGCAGTTTTACGAAAAATGGCAGGCGGTGGAGCGGGAGCATCCTCTTTCCGCTTTGATTCTTTCCGATTTGGACGATAGCCTGAAGGGAATCAAAAAATGGGCCTATCGAATCGGGGTAAAAAGCCGCTTCAAAGCCCTGCCCTTAAAGGAAAATCTTCATCTTTGGCCTGCTTTTATGAAAGACGGCAAGGGCGCAATATTGCCCAAGGAGCGCCTTGAGGCTGAGGAGGGGGCAGTGGTGCTCTTTTCCGGCGGCACTACCGGCGCAGGAAAGGGAATTCTGCTCTCAAATCTGAATTTTAATGCCTTGGCGCAGCAGACGGTTGCCATGTGTGCAAGGGAGGTAAGAGGCAAGCGGATGCTTGCGGCCATGCCCATGTTTCATGGCTTTGGCTTGGGTGTATGCGTCCATACCATGCTGGTTGAGGGCGGGTGCGCGATTTTGGTGCCCCGTTTCAATGGGGCGGAATATGCAAAGCTGATCCGCAAGGAGAAGCCCAATTATATCGCAGGAGTGCCCACCCTTTATGAGGCATTGCTTCGCACCGATCATCTGAAGGGAGCAGATCTATCTTGCCTGATGGGCGTCTTTTCGGGGGGCGACAGCCTTTCGGTGGAACTGAAAAAGAAGATGGACCGCTTTTTGGCGGAGCAGGGGGCGTCTGTGCGGATTCGGGAGGGCTATGGCACTACTGAATGTGTAACCGCAAGCTGCCTGACCCCCGATCATGAAGAGCGGGAGGGAAGCATCGGCCTTCCTTATCCTGATATGGATTATAAGATCTGCAGGGTGGGCTCCACCGAGGAAGTCCCCTATGGAGAAGAGGGAGAGATCTGCCTTTGCGGGCCTACTTTAATGCTGGGATATTTAGGGCATCCCCAAGAAAATGCGGAAGCGTTGCAGCTCCATGAGGATGGCCGCCGCTGGCTGCATACGGGGGATCTTGGGATGATGGACGCCGATGGCTTTATCTATTTTAAGCAGCGGCTGAAGCGGATCATTGTTACCAACGGCTATAATGTCTACCCTTCTCAGATTGAGAATGTATTGGACGGCCATGAAAAGGTGCAGATGAGCTGCGTGGTAGGGATTCCCGATCCTCTGCGGGGGCAGCGGGTAAAGGCTTTTATTGTACCCAAGGCGGGTTTTGGGCCCGATGAGGCCTTGCAGGAAGAATTGATGGACTACTGCCGCGCTTATATTGCCAAATATGCCCTGCCGCGGGAATGGGAATTCCGAGGGGATCTTCCCAAAACCTTGGTGGGGAAGGTGGATTATAAGAAGCTGGAAGAATCCAATCAATAGGAATGTTTTTGAATTGTTTTTGTATAAAATTGCTATTGACGGAAAAGAGGGAGAATGTTAAAATTTTTTTGTTCTTGAGTAGTGATTTTAGGAGATTACAAGATGATCAAAAGTGAAGTACATATCCATACCACCTATGGAGATGGGCTGAATACCCCCGAAGAGATGGTAAAAGCGGCCATTAAAAAAGGCTATACCCTTCTTGGCTTTTCGGAACATTCTCCGATCCCCGGCGAAAAATGGGCTATGAAGGAAAAGGATGAGCCCCTTTATCGGGCCGAGATTGCAGAATTAAAAGAAAAATATAAAGATCGCATCACCGTTCTTTGCGGCATTGAGCAGGATTCCTTTTCCGATCTGCCGAAGGAGCCTTATGATTATATGATTGCATCGGTTCATGGCGTGGAAAAAGGGAGAAGAATCTGGGATGTGGACGCCTCCATTGAGCAGATGGAGGACCTGATCTCCCTCTTCAGCGGCAGCCCCATGAATTTGGCGGAGGCTTATTTCGAAGAGGTCTCCAAGGTGCTGGAAAAGACCCATGGAGATATCATCGGCCATTTTGATCTGATCAATAAATGGGAGAAGATTCATCCCTTCTTCTCTATCGACCATCCTCGCTATCGGGCGGCGGCCGAGGGAGCGGTAAAGGCGCTGATTCCTTACGGCGTGCCCTTCGAGGTCAATACCGGCGCCATTGCAAGAGGCTATCGGGCTTCGGCTTATCCGGTCAATTATGTGATGCGGGCCATCCATGAGCGGGGCGGAGATATGATTCTCAGCAGCGATTGCCATGATGCGGAAAAGCTGGGCATCGGCTTTGAGGATGCCTTAAAGCGGATTCGTGCCGCCGGCTTTGAGCGGCTGACGGTCCGGACCGCTACCGGTTTCGATTATGTGGATATCAATAAAGTATAATGAGTTTGTGAGGGAAAGAATTTGAATCTGGAACGAAGAGCGCAGATCGCTGATTTGATCAAGCAGCAACGAACCGTGAAAAATTCAGAGCTGATGGAGCGCTTCGGCATCTCCATCGAGACCGTGCGCAGAGATCTGGATTATCTGGAGAAGCAGGGGGTGCTGCGGAAGGTTTACGGCGGGGCTGTAGTAAGCATGCTGCTGAATTCCGAGCCGGAATATGCCAGCCGCGCCGAGATGAAGCACCTGCAAAAGGATCGAATCGCCCAAGAGGCTGCCAAGCTGATTCAGCCGGGGGATGCGGTCTACCTTGGAGTCGGGACTACAGTGCAGGCGATGGTGCAATATCTGAAAAATATCGGGCCCATCACGGTCTTTACCAATGCATTGCGTACAGCGGTGGAGCTTTCGGATCTTTCGGATTGCACCGTAATTCTTACGGGCGGCCGCCTGCGGGCAAAGGAGTTGACACTTTCGGAATTCCCTTCGGAAGAGAATATAGAGCATTTTAATTTAGATAAAGCCTTTATCGGCATCGGAGGAATCAACGAAGGGGGGATCACCGATTTCCATATCGGCGAGGCACGCCTTCATCGGCGGATGATTGAAAATGCAAGGCAATCCATTGCCTTAGCGGATTCCGGCAAGCTGGGTCTTCGGGCGATGAATAAGGTATGCACGCTGGAGGAGATCGATTTGGTGATCACCGATGGGGATGCTTCGATGCAGGCGGTGGCTGATCTGGAAAATGCGGGTGCAAAGGTTATAATGGCAAAATAATGGTGCAGAAATTTGGTTTCTGCACCATCTTTTTTTGAAAACAACTTGCAAACATCTTGCAAACATCTTGACCATATGTTATACTGATCCATAGAGTACTTTCTTTAGGGCTCAAAGAAATGATTTTGATGAGGAAGGTGTTTTGTTATGCTCAAAACAGATGTTGTTGTCATCGGTGCAGGCGCAGTCGGCTGTGCGGTGGCCCGCGAACTTTCCAAGTACGCGGTGGATGTAATCGTAGTAGAAAAAAATGATGATGTAGGGGGCGATGCTTCCAAATCCAATAGTGCCATCATCCATACCGGCTATGATGCCGCTCCCGGTACGCTGGAATCTCAGCTGGTGGTGGCAGCCAATCCCATGTATGATGAGATTGTAAAGGATCTGGACGTCCCTTTCTCTCGAATCGGTGCGATCCTGCCGGCTATTACCCAAGAGCAGTTTGAAAAATTGCCCGAGATTAAGGAAAAAGCATTCCGCAACCATGTCTATGATATTGAATATAAATCCGGCGAGCAGCTGCTGGAGATGGAGCCCAATCTCAATCCTGAGGTGAAGGGCGGCCTCTGGATCCCCAGAGAGAGCATTATTGATCCCTTTATCTTTGTGCAGGCAATGGCAGAGAATGCTTGCGCCAACGGCGTTCGGTTCTTACTGAACACCAAGGTAACGGATATTCATACCGAAAATGGGAAAATTAAGAGCGTGGTAACCACCGATGAAACCATCGAGACCAAGTATGTCATCAACTGCGCAGGTCTTTATTGCGATGAAATTGCGCAGATGGTTGGCAAGGCTGAATATAAGGTAGTTGCTCGTAAGGGTCAGTTCTTTATTTTGGATAAGAATACCTCTTGCCGGGTGGAGCATATTGTGCTCCCCATTCCCACCAAGGTTACCAAAGGGAAGCTGATGTGCCCCACCATTCATGGCAACATGCTGGTAGGCCCCACTGCCGAGGATCAGGATTCCAAGACCGATAAATCTACCAGCGCAGAAGGCTTGGCATCCATCACCGCCGATGTTACCAATCTGGTCCCCAATGTCAATGTCCGCGATACCATCACCCAATATTCCGGCTTGCGCCCCAATCGGAATCCCGAGGGTCTGCATTTCGATATCTGGGATGATCTGGAAGGCTATGTCAATCTTTCCGGCGTTCGTTCCACCGGCCTGACTCTTTCTGTTTCTATGGGTAAATATGTTGTGGAGCAAATGCTCTATCATGGCGCCGGTTTCAAGCTGAAGGATCATTTTATTAAAGAGCGCAAGGGCATTGTAAAATTCAGCGAATGTTCTTTGGAGGAGCAGGACGCTCTGATCAAAGAGAATCCCCTTTATGCCAATGTGGTATGCCGCTGCGAGACCATCACCGAAGCAGAGATCTTAGAGGCCATTCATCGCCCTTTGGGTGCAAGAACGGTTGATGCTGTAAAGCGCCGCGTGCGCGCAGGAATGGGCCGTTGCCAAGCAGGCTTCTGCGGCCCCAAGGTGATTGAGATTTTGGCCCGCGAGCTGCATTGCGAGCCCACGGATATCAATAAGAATATCGAAGGTTCCTATATGGTAACCGGTACTACTCGCTGAGGGGAAGGTGTGAGAAACGATGAATAATATGAAATGTGATGTAGTGATTATCGGCGGCGGCCCTGCAGGTTTGGCGGCGGCCATCGCAGCAAAGCAAGAGGGCGCTGAGAAGGTCCTTATCGTAGAGCGGGATCATGCTCTGGGCGGAATCCTGCAGCAGTGTATCCATCCGGGCTTTGGTCTGACCCGCTTCGGCGAAGAGCTTACCGGCCCTGAATACTATAGCAGATTTGTAGATCAAGCCAATGAACTGGGCGTTGAATATATGCTTGGTGCGATGGTTCTTCAGGTCAACAACGAGACCAACGAAGTCATCTGCACCGGCAGCGAATACGGCCTTGCTTGTATTCAAGCGGGAAGTATAGTCCTTGCCATGGGCTGCAGAGAGCGTACCCGCGCAGGGATTATGGTCCCCGGTACTCGCCCCTCCGGCCTCTTTACAGCAGGCTCTGCCCAGCGCCTTGTAAACCGCCAGAATATTATGGTGGGCAAGAAGGTTGTCATCTTAGGCTCCGGCGATATCGGCATGATCATGGCAAGAAGAATGTCGCTGGAAGGCGCAAAGGTTGTGATGGTCGTAGAGCTGATGGACTATCTGGCAGGCCTTACCCGCAATCGTGTCCAGTGCTTGGATGATTTCGGGATCCCCCTGAAGCTTTCCCATACCATTACCCGCATCGAGGGGGATGAGCGTGTAACCGGCGTATGGGTAGCTCCCGTCGATGAGAATAAAAAGCCCATTGCTGAGCAGGCCGAGTTGGTAGAGTGCGATACCGTCCTCTTCTCTGTCGGCCTTCTGCCTGAGAATGAGCTGACCCGTAAGGCAGGGATCGAGATCAATCCTGTAACCAACGGCCCTGCTGTAAATCAATATATGCAGACCTCTTCTCCCTCTGTATTTGCCTGCGGCAATGTGGTCCATGTAAACGACTTGGTAGATAACGTAAGCGCAGAGAGTGCAGTGGCAGGGAAATATGCCGCTATGTATGCGATGGGTAAGCTGAAGGATGCGCAGAAAAATGTACCCTGCGTAACCGGCAGAAACGTGCGGTATCTCTGCCCCCAGTCCATTGATGCCAATCAGAAGGACGGAAAGGTAACTCTTTATTTCAGAGTATTGCAGCCTGAGCAGAAGGTAACCTTGGTTGCCCGCTGCGGGGATGAGATTCTTGCCAAGCATAAAGAAATTCTTGTGAACCCCGGCGAGATGAACCATCTTACAATCGATACCAATATGATTTCCGGCAGCGATGTTACCGTGGAAGTAGTAAAGGAGGCATAACCCATGAAAAAAGAGATTATTTGTACCGTATGCCCTCGCGGCTGCCATATCAATGTGGAAGGGGAAGGGGAAAAGATCCTCTCTATGGAGGGCTATGGCTGTAAGCGCGGCGTTACTTATGCCACCGCTGAATTTACCAATCCTGTCCGGATTCTGACCACCCTTGTGAAGATCGATGGCGTGGATGGTGAGCTGCTTCCCGTGCGCTCTGCAAATCCCGTGCCCAAGGAGAAGCTTTTCGATTGCATGGAGATCATCCGCAAGACCAAAGTAGGCGTTCCTTTGAAGATGCATGATGTAATTATTAAAAATATTTGCGATACAGGGGTTGACATAGTAGCCACTAAAGCAGTAAAATAATTCTGTTAAAAATCCATATTGATTAAAAAGGATGTGTTTTTGAAAATGAGTAGAATGATCGGCACCGTATCCAGAGGTCTCCGCGCTCCCATTGTGCGGGATGGAGATAATCTGGCAGAGATTGTAGTGGATTGCATTATGCAAGCGGTAGAGAATGGTGATTTCACCGTTCGGGATCGTGATATCATCGCCATGACCGAGTCCATCGTGGCTCGTACCCAGAATAATTATGTTACGGTTGATAATATTGCTGAAGATGTCCGCACCAAATTCGGCGGCGGCACCGTCGGCGTAATCCTCCCCATCCTCAGCCGTAATCGCTTCTCCATCTGCCTGCGCGGTATCGCAAAGGGCTGCAAAAAAATCTATATGATGCTCAGCTATCCCGGCGATGAGGTGGGCAATAAACTGGTCAGCCTCGATAAGGTGGATGCCTCCGGTGTAAATCCCTATACCGATGTATTGGATATCAAGCAGTATCGGGAGCTTTTCGGCTATGAGAAGCATCCCTTTACCGGTATGGACTATGTAGAGTATTATGAGGAGTTGATCACCGGCTGCGGTTGCGAGGTAGAGTTTGTCTTTGCAAACGATCCGAGAGCCATCCTTAAATTTACCAAGAATGTGCTCAACTGCGATATCCATAGCCGTTTCCGCACCAGAAAGCTTTTGAAAGAAGCAGGTGCAGAGATTGTCTACGGGATGGATCAGATCATGAGCGCTCCCATCGGCGATAGCGGCTATAACGATAAGTACGGCCTGCTGGGCTCCAATAAATCCACCGAGGATCGGGTAAAGCTCTTCCCTCGGGATTGCCAGCCGCTGGTAGAGGATATCCAAAAGCGCCTTTATGAGAAGACCGGCAAGACCGTTGAGGTCATGATATATGGCGACGGTGCTTTCAAAGATCCTGTCGGCCATATTTGGGAGCTTGCAGATCCTTGTGTATCTCCCAACTATACCAAAGGCTTAGAGGGTACGCCCAATGAGCTGAAGCTCAAGTATCTTGCGGATAACGATTATGCAGATCTGAAGGGCGAGGAGTTGCAGGTGGCCATTAAAGAGAAGATTGCCGCCAAGACCGATGAGAGCTTGGTCGGAAATATGGCCTCTCAAGGCACCACCCCCCGCCGCCTGACCGATCTGATCGGTACTCTTTGCGATCTGACCTCCGGCTCCGGCGATAAGGGTACTCCCTTTGTCTATATCCAAGGATACTTTGATAACTATACCGACGAATAATTCTCGGGGATGTTAAAATTGCCCAAACCAAAAATAATGAAAAGCACCTTGAGCGGTGCTTTTTATTATTTTCTACCTTCGATTCCTGCCACTCGGCGTACCTTTGTACGCCTTCGGGTAGCCCTGACGGCAGGAATCGGAGGTTTTGAACCATTTTTCCTATCCCCGATTTTAATTTTGGAATACGAAAAAAATACCCCTGCCGCATGCGGCAGGGGTATAATTTTTATTCAAAAAAGGTTTGCATAATAGCGAGCCGTTTCTGCCATGAAGGAGAGGGCATTTGGCAAAAGGGGAAGGGGAATGTTTTTAAGAAAGTTATCGGCTTCTAAAGTGAAGATTCCTTCATAGCCCGCCTTTTTCAAGGCGGAGAAGATCAGCTCCATGGGCATCTTGCCAAGGCCCGGCAGGGTATGGCTATCTTCCCGATAGTTATTATCGTGGATATGAAGGGCGCCGATGCGTTTCCCCAGAAGCGCGATCATCCGATCCGGCTTTTCGCCTACCAGCCCGATATGCCCTAAATCCAAGCAGGCGGTAAAATGATTCTTACCATCGGCATTGAGGGTATCTAAATAGCGGATAAACTCTTCCGGGCGGGAGCAGACACTATGGTCGATGCATTTGCGGTATTTATGGGTCTTCCACATATTTTCCACGCAAATCTGCACCCCGTATTGCTCGCAAAGGGGCTTGAAGCGGCGATAATAAGCCATATTGGCTTCAAACCATTCCTCTTCATGGTATTCATATTCGGCATAATGAAGAGGGTGGACAACGATCTTTTTAGCGCCTGCCAAAGCGGCGATCTCTACGCCTCGATAAACGATTTGGAAAATCTCCTCAAAATCCCGCTCCTTATACTTAAAGGAGAAGGGCGCATGAGCCTGCAGGATGGGCAGGACGATCGAGCGGGCATAGTCTCCGATTTGCTTGGCCTTTTCTTTATAATCTTCTCCCATCCAACGAGGATTTTTTTCTAAATGGAAAAGGGAAAGATCTGCCGCATCAAAGCCTGCTTCTTTAATCAAGGAAAGAGCTTGCTCTAAGGGGTAGATCGATTCAAGATGCTCGGTTTGCTCGCAGATCAGCATAAATCAATTCTCCTTGACAAAGAGGAAATCGGTCTCTCCGATCACCTCATAAGCGCCCATATCATCGGGCAGATAGCAGCAATCTCCTGCTTTTACGGGGATCCGCTCTCCATTAAAGAGAATCTCGCCGCTTCCTGCAATAAAGAGCAGGATCTCATATTCCTTGGTTTCGCCCTTGAAGGGGGCGGCCTTTTTATCGGTGAAGAAATAGGGGCAGTTTGCAAGACCTTGCTCTCCTTTTGCAAAGCGGACTGCATCCACATCCTCTTTGGTAAAGGGGCGGGTAACGTCCATCGCTTTTTCTACGTGCAGCTCTCTTAAGTTGCCTGCAGCATCTCTGCGATCGTAATCATAGACCCGATAGGTCAAATCGCTGCTCTGCTGAATCTCGGCTACCAAGATTCCTTTGCCGATGCCGTGGACCATGCCGGCAGGGATGAAATAGGTTTCTCCTGCGGCTACGGGCTGATGATTCAATACCTCTTCGATCTTGCCTGCCTTTACTGCTGCTTTGAAATCCTCGGCAGTGGCGCCTTCTTTCAGGCCATAGATGAGATTGGCGCCTTCTTCTGCTTCCAGAATATACCACATCTCTGTCTTGCCCAGATCATTATCCAATGCGGCATAGGCATCATCGGGATGAACCTGCACCGAAAGCTTATCATTGGCATCGATAAATTTAATGAGGAGGGGGAAGGGCTTATGGGCATCTCCTAAATAAGCGCCGAGGGTCATGCCTTCATATTCGCCGTTGCGGATGAGGCAATCGTCCTGCTCCCGTACAGAAAGTTCCCAGGTCTCGCTGATTTTTTCAAAGGGGGCTACCTTTTGATAGCGGGCATGAAGCTTTGTGCCGCCCCAAAGAGCGGTTTTAGGGATGTATTGGATCAATAAAGGATATTTTTTCATGGCTTATTCCTCTTCTTTTTTATGCTTTTTCACAATGATCAGAATGATAACAACGCCGCCGATCAAAAGAATTGCGGCTGCAGGCAGGATCCAAGCCCAGGGAATGATTGCGATTTCTTCTCCGCCATCATCGATGGGGCGCTCAGTCTCCTCCTTATTTTCAATCAGCTCCTGCTCTTCCACTTTGATGGAGCCATCTTCTTTTTCGGTAACAGTGAGGCTGCCGGCAGGCTTGCCGTCTTTATCGGTCAGCTCGATTTTGGTGGGCTTATCATCTTTATCATAGCTGATCTCGCCCTTGTATTCCTCTTTGGTACCGTCCTCTTTGGTATGGGTGATCTCGCCCTTTTCTTCATCGATTTCCCAATCGCCGGTGGGCTTTTTATCTTCGGCGGGTTTTTCCTCGGTATCGGGAGTATCGGTATCGGGAGTATCGGTATCGGGGGTATCGTTTACTGCAGGGGTATCGGTTTCGGGAGTGGTTTCCGCATTTTTTGCGGGCACCTTGATGGAGCAGCTCTCAATATCGGGGGTGAGGGCCTTGAGATCGTAATCATAAAATTCGGTATAGGCCACAGTGATGGGAGAGCCGCTTGCATCGGCAGGCTCTTTAAGAAGCTCAAAGGTAACGGTGAAGAGTTTGCAATCCCCTTCAAAGGCCTTGGCAGCATCTACCGAAAGCGCATTTACGGCCGGTTTTCCCTCATGGGTTGCCTTAATATTATCCATAAAGATGCCGGAGGAATCTGCATTTTTAACCTTTTGGGGTTTCAGCACCGTATCATCGTAGGTCAAAACCACCTTATAAGAGCAGGTTACGGGCGCGCCTTTTGCTTCTACCGTAACGGTTGCGGTTTCTCCTACGTTGGCTTCGGTGGCGGTAAGGATCAGCTTCAGATCTCCCGCAGCATAGGTGGCGGGGCAAAGAAGCAGCAGGGCGAGAATCAGGCAGATCATACGTTTCATAATGAGGTTCCTTTCTTATTGCAAAGTTTTTTGAAGTCTCTTGGGGTCATCCCCATATGAGCTTTGAATACTGTATTGAAGAATTTGGGATCGGAATAGCCGACCAGCTCCCCGATTTCGGTGATTTTTTTGGAGGTATTGGCAAGAAGGCGGCAGCTTTCCTGCACCCGCACCGATTGGAGATAGTGCTGGAAAGTCATTCCCCGCTCCTCCTTAAAGCGTTTGCTCACATACGCTAAGCTATAGCAGCATTTATCGGCAAGCTCCTTCAAAGAGAGCTTCTCCATAAAATTACGCTCCACTTGATTGGTGATGTATTGGATCAGATCGCTCTCTTGGGGCTCTAAGGGGAGCAGCAGCACTCGCATGGTATCAATCAAAATTTGAATCAGTTGGCAGCGCATCATCTCCTGATGGCCGGGGCGCTTTTCATTATATTCCTTGGAGAGGGCGGTGAAAAGGCGGCCGATATGGCCGTCGTGGTCGTGGTAGACCAATCGGGTGGGCTGATCGCTCAAATTGCGATAGCTGAATTTGATGAGATAATTGGCGGCAAGCTCTTGAAAGCTGCGGCAACGGTCCAGCGTTTCATCAATTAAGCGGGGGAGAAAGAGACAATTGATGACGACAAACGGCGTCTGACCGATCTGCTTATATTTATGGCGCACGCCATAATCCACAATAAAATAATCTCCCTGCCCGATAATCGAGGTCTCCTCCCCGAATACATGGGTCGCTTTTCCTTGCAGGACATATGTAAGCTCTAAAAAATCATGATCATGAAAATCTACATCCGGATCGGAGCAGGTGGTCATCAGGATTTTTTCGTCCTGTAGCTTGGAAAAGTGCTTGGTTACCTTTGGGGAAGGGTTTAAGGGCTCCACAACAAATTCACCCCCCTTTTTATCAATCTTAGCGGTTGAATTTATTATATCATTTCTTATATAATGATGTCAATAGAAGGTTTATTCTAAAATATGGGAGGGTTTTATGCAAAATGTGATCGATTTAATGCGCGCCGCTTCCCGATTGATGAAAGAATGTAATCGGGCGGAGGTCTCGGTCAAGGGGCGGAGCAATTTTGTAACCGAGACGGACGTAGCGGTGCAGGAATCTATTAAAAAAGGGCTTACCGCCCTCTATCCGGACTATGGGTTTATGAGCGAGGAGCAGGAAAATGCACCTGATTATCAAAAGCCATTGTGGATCCTTGATCCCATCGACGGTACGGCAAATTTCATTACCCATTACCATCAAAGCGCCATCTCCCTTGCTCTTTTTTCAAAGGGTGAGGTCGTCTTCGGCGCGGTCTATAATCCCTTCACCGAGGAATTTTTCTCGGCCGAGAAGGGGAAGGGTGCTTTTTGCAACGGAGTGCCTATCCGTTCTGATAATGAAGTGGAATTCCAAAATGCCATTATTGATCTTGGCACGATGCCTTATTATAAAGATCGGGCAAAGGAAGTGGGCAGAATGACCGAGGAGTTGATCCTGCGGGCAGGAGATATGCGCCGCATCGGAAGTGCTGCTCTTGCCATGGTCTATGCCGCCGCAGGGCGCACCGCCGCCATGCTGGAGGGAATCCTGCAGCCTTGGGATTTTGCGGCAGGGATGCTGATCGCAAAGGAAGCAGGCGCGTGTGTCTCCGATTGGGAGGGCGCACCCCTCGATCCACGCAAGCCAAGCTCGGTATTGGTTGCAGGGAAAAAAGTGAAGGATGAATTATTGAAATTGATTAGGGAGGTTCAAAATGAATTGGATTAAAGCATGCAAGGATATGGGAGACGCAGCAGTCTGTTTTCAAAAAGAGCTCTGCTTTTCAAAAGAGCCCCAAAGGGTGGAGGCTACCGTTACCGCCATGGGCGTTTATAATCTGCTGGTAGGCGGTAAAAAGATGGGAGATCAGGTGCTGACCCCCGGTTGGACCTCTTACCATGAAAGAATCCAAAGCAAGACCTATGATATTACCGAGGCGTTGAAGGAGAGCAAAACCGTTGCCATCGAGGTAGGCCGCGGTTGGGGGGTCGGGACGATCGGCTTTACCCATAATGAGCATTTTTATGATGATACCCTTCGGGCTACCGCTAAAATTACCGCCTATTTTGAAGATGGCTCTTTTGAGATGATCGAAACCGATGAGAGCTGGGATTGCTATACCCATCCGGTAACTTATACCGATATTTATAACGGGGAGATTTGGGACGGCACCTTGATCCCTCAGTGCATCGGCAAGGCGGTCCATTCCGAAAAAAGCTATCCGGTTGTGGATCAGATCGGCGAGGATATCAAGCCGCAGGAACGCTTAAAACCCATCGAAGTGATCACCACCCCCAAGGGGGAGAAGGTTTTGGATTTCGGCCAGAATATGACCGGCTGGATTGAGCTTGCGGTAAAAGGTGAAAAAGGCGCGGTCATCGCTTTTGACCATGGCGAGGTATTAGATAAAGAGGGAAATTTCTATAATGATAATTACCGCTCTGCCAAGACCTATGCCAAATTTATTCTGAGCGGAGAGCAGGAGACCCTTGCCCCGCATTTCACCTTCTATGGTTTCCGCTATATCCGTCTTTCGGAGTATCCTTTTGAGGAGGTGGATCCGAAGCAATTTACCGCAGTGGCGGTCCATTCCGATATGAAGCGCACCGGTGATTTCCATTGCGGCAATGCTCTCATTAATCAACTTTACCATAATGTCATCTGGGGGCAGAAGAGCAACTATCTGGATGTGCCCACCGATTGCCCTCAAAGAGACGAGCGCTTGGGCTGGACAGGGGATGCGCAGGTATTCTGCCGCACCGCCGCCATCAACTATCATGTTGAAAAATTCTTCAAAAAATGGTTGGGTGATATGGCCATCGAGCAATGGGAGGAAGGGCAAGTCGAGGGGATTGTGCCGCGTGCCATGTATAAAGGGCGCACCCGCGTTTCTGCTGCTTGGGGCGATGCGGCTTGTATCTGCCCCTGGGAGATCTATCTGGCCTATGGCAACAAAGAAATGCTGCAAGAGCATTTCCCCATGATGAAAAAATGGGTTGACTATATGCATGGGGCAGGATCGGAGGAATTCCTCTGGCTGGATGGCCGGCATTACGGCGATTGGCTGGCGATGGATGCAGGGGATGGGATCTATATGGGCGCTACCCCTACCCATATGATCGGCACTGCCTTTTTCGCCTATTCCTGCTCTCTGGTGGTAAAGGCCGGCAAGGAGTTGGGCGAGGATGTGAGCGATTATGAGGCGCTCTATAAAAATGTTGTGGCCAAATTCCGCGAGTGCTATATCGAGGATGGCAAGCCCTGTGAGCGGGGTGCCGCTTTGAAGAATGTTTACCCCGCAGATAGAAAGCCTCCCGTAATCAATCCCGATACCCAGACTGCAAGAGTTTTGATGCTCCATTTCAATCTTTGCGAGGAAAAGGATCGGGCGGGCCTTGCCAAGCAGCTTGCGGATATGGTGGTTGCAAACGGCACTCATCTGACCACCGGCTTTGTGGGCACCCCTTATCTTCTTCACGCCCTTTCCGACAACGGTTATGGAAAACTGGCTTATGATCTGCTTTTGCAGGAGAGCTTTCCCTCTTGGCTCTTCTCGGTGAAGCAGGGCGCTACGACGATGTGGGAGCATTGGGACGGCATTAAAGAAGATGGCTCTTTCTGGAGCACCGATATGAATTCTTATAACCATTACGCCTATGGCTCGGTATTCGATTGGATCTTCGGCAAGGCCGCAGGGATTCAGATTGAAAAGCCTGCCTATGAGGAAGTAAAGATCGCGCCTATTCCCGATGCGCGTATGGGACATATGACAGCTTCTATTGAGACCCGCTTTGGCAAGCTCCTATCCCATTGGGAATATCGAGGCGAGAAGGTTCTTTATCGCTTCGAGATCCCCGCAGGAATCACTGCAAAAATCGCTCTGCCCGACGGCAGAGAAGAGACGGTTGGGGAAGGAATCTATATGTATTAAAACTATAAAAGAAATGCGCCGATTTTCCATAAAAAAGTCGGCGCATTTTTTGCTGAAAAACCCCATTAAGGTGTTGACAAATTATGCGGTTTTTGATAACATAAACCTGTTGATAATAATAAGGAGTGCGCGTGAAAGTATGAAAGCATTGGAAGAGAAAATCCTGAAAGAGGGAAAAGTTCTGCCCGGTCATGTACTGAAGGTGGGCTCCTTTTTGAATCATCAGATCGATACGCCCTTTATGATGGAGATGGGCCGCTATGCCGCCTCTCTTTTCGAGGGGGACAAGCCCAATAAAATCATGACCATCGAGGCTTCCGGCATTGCCTTCGGCATGGCGGTGGCGGCGGCATTGAATCTGCCGTTGGTTTTTGCCAAAAAGAAAAAATCCATCAATGTGGAGGATGATCTTTACAGCACCATTGTCCATTCCTATACCCATAATATGGATTATCGGGTGGTCGTCAGTAAGGAAATCCTCAATGAAGGGGATCGGATTCTGCTGGTGGATGATTTTCTGGCAAACGGCTGTGCCCTCAATGGCCTGATGGATCTTGTTGAGCAAGCGGGGGGGACCGTCGTGGGCTGCACCACTGCCATTGAGAAGGGATTCCAAGGGGGCGGCGATAAGCTGCGCGCCCAAGGCTTAAAGGTAGAATCTCTTGCCATCATTGAAAAGATGGACGACCGGAGCCTTGAATTTCGTAAATAACGGTAATTTCCGCCATTGAAGGCGGTGATTATATAAAATTTTTTATTGGAGGGAAAACCGATGAAAAGACTGTTGGCCGCTCTGCTGGTAGTTATGATGCTTTTTACCATGACCGCCTGCGGCGCAAAGAACAACGAAGATGAGTTGAAGGTAGGCTTCATCTTCCTGCACGACGAGCAATCTACCTACGATAAGAACTTTATTGACGCTGCCATCGCTGCTTGCGATAAGATGGGCGTTACTATGGTTCAGAAGACTCAGGTTCCCGAGAGCAACAAATGCTATGATGCTGCTGTTGAGCTGATCGAGACTGAGGGCTGCGATATTATCTTTGCTGATAGCTTTGGTCATGAGAGCTTCCTGATCGACGCTGCAAAGAAATATCCCGATGTGGAATTCTGCCATGCTACCGGTACCCAGGCTCATACCGCCGGTCTGAAGAACTTCCATAATGCTTTTGCTCATATCTATCAGGGCCGTTTCATGGCAGGCGTTGTAGCCGGCATGAAGCTCAATGAGATGATTGAAGCAGAGAAGATCACTGCTGATAAGGCGAAGATGGGTTATGTCGGCGCATTTACCTTTGCTGAGGTTATGTCCGGCTATACCTCCTTCTATCTTGGCGCGAAGTCTGTTTGCCCCAGCGTAACCATGGATGTTAAGTTCACCGGTTCCTGGTATGACGAGCAGAAGGAAAAAGAGGCTGCTCAGGCTCTGATCGCAGGTGGCTGTGTATTGATCAGCCAGCATGCGGACTCCATGGGCGCTCCCACCGCTTGCGAGACTGCCGGTGTTCCCAATGTATCCTACAATGGTTCCACCGCTGCCGCTTGCCCCGAGACCTTCCTGATCTCCTCCAGAATCAACTGGGTTCCCTATTTTGAGTATATGATCGGTCAGGTTCAGAAGGGTGAGGCTATCGATGCTGATTGGGCCGGCACTCTGGAGAACGGCGCAGTTGCTTTGACTGAGCTGGGCAAGAACGTTGCTGAAGGCACCGATAAGAAGCTGGAAGAGGTTGAGAAGGGCCTGAAAGACGGCACCATCAATGTCTTCGATACCGCAAACTTCACCGTTGGCGGCAAGAAGCTGGATTCTTATAAGGCAGACGTTGATACCGATGCTGCATTCGAGAAGGATACCGAGGTTATCACCAATGGGATCTTCGAAGAGTCTAAGTATCGTTCTGCTCCTTATTTCGATGCTGAGATCGATGGCATTACCTTGCTGGATCGTAACTACGGTTAATTCAAAGCTAAGGCGGGGCGAATCGCCCCGCCTTTCTTTTTGAGCGTTGAAACCTGTGCCGAAATTTTCGGCGCAGGTTTGAGCGATTTTATAAAGAAGCAATAAAAAAGAAAGAGAGGGCAGATCGTGGCCAATCAAGCAGCGATTGAATTAAAGAATATCACCAAAACTTTTGGCAGCGTAGTTGCCAATAAGAATGTAAATCTTCGGGCCAATCGGGGAGAAATCCTCTCCATCCTTGGGGAAAACGGAAGCGGAAAGACTACCTTGATGAATATGATCTCCGGTATTTATTTTCCTGATGAGGGAGAAATCTTCATCGACGGAGAACCGGCAGTGATTGCCTCTCCCAAGGATGCTTTCGATTATAAGATCGGCATGATTCATCAGCATTTTAAGCTGGTGGATGTATTCTCTGCCGCTGAAAATATCATTCTCGGCTTGGAGGAGCAGGGGCGCTATAATCTGAAAGCCGCCGAGGAGCGGATCAGCGCGATCTGCGATCAATATGGCTTCGAGCTGGATCCTAAAAAGAAGATCTATACCATGGCCGTCTCCGAAAAGCAGACGGTTGAGATTATCAAGGTCCTTTATCGGGGCGCAGATATTCTGATTCTGGATGAGCCTACCGCCGTGCTGACTCCGCAGGAGACGCAAAAGCTTTTTGCTGTCCTGAGAAGAATGAGGGAGGACGGAAAGTGCATCATCATTATTACCCATAAGCTTCATGAGGTGCTCTCCCTTTCCGATAAGGTCGCTGTATTGCGAAAAGGGGAATATGTGGGCACAGTAGAGACTGCAAAGACCAGCGAGGCAGAGCTTACCGAAATGATGGTAGGCAAAAAAATCTCCCTCAATATCGAGCGCAGTGAGCCAAAGGATGCGCAGGTACGCTTGGAGGTTCATCATGTGGATTGCTCCAATCGCGAGGGCACTTTGGTGCTGGATGATGTCTCTTTCCATGTAAACGCGGGAGAAATTTTGGGGATCGCCGGCATTGCAGGAAGCGGCCAGCGGGAGCTTCTTGAAGTCATCGCGGGCCTGCAAAAGAGCGATAGCGGCGCAGTCCTTTATCATAATCCCAAAACCGGAAATGTGGATAATCTGCAGAATAAGACACCCCTGCAGATCCGCGAGCTGGGCGTGCGGCTCTCCTTTGTGCCGGAGGATCGGCTGGGAATGGGCTTGGTCGGCAATATGGATATTACCGATAATATGATGCTCCGCAGCTATCGCAGAGGTAAATCTGCCTTTTTGGAGCGCAAAGGCCCGAAGGATCTTGCGGAAAAGATCATTGAGGATCTGGAGGTTGTTACCCCCGGCGCTACTACCCCTGTCCGCCGCCTTTCCGGCGGTAATGTGCAGAAGGTATTGGTAGGCCGCGAGATTGCCGCATCTCCTACTGTCTTGATGGCGGCTTATCCCGTGCGGGGCTTGGATATCAACTCTTCTTATACCATTTATAATCTTTTGAATCAGCAAAAGGAAAAGGGTGTTGCGGTCATCTTTGTGGGCGAAGATCTGGATGTGCTTCTGGAGCTTTGCGATCGGATCTTGGTCATCGGATCCGGTAAGGTAACCGGAATTTTGGACGGCCGCACCGCCACCAAAGAGCAGGTGGGTCTGCTAATGACGAAAACGGAAGGAGGAGAGCAAAAATGAGCCAAAAAAGCAAAAAGCATCATGAGCCTTTCATTCATATTGTGAAGCGGGACGAGCTTGCGCCGGCAAAGGCTTGGGGAATTCGCATCGGTGCGATTGTCCTCGGCGTATTGCTGATCGGCTTGATCTCCTCGATTCTAACCGGTGAAGGCTTCTTTGAAGTATATGAAATCATGTTCCGCGGCGTTTTTGGTCGGCTTTTTGAGGGCAAGACCAATATGCTCTGGAAATTCTTGCAGGATACTGCCATTTTGCTTTGCCTCGGCCTTGCAGTGGCGCCCGCATTCAAGATGAAATTCTGGAACTGCGGTGCGGAGGGCCAAGCGCTGATCGGCGGATTGGCAGGCATGTTTTGCATGATCCAATTCGGCGGAAAGCTTCCCGAATTTTTCTTGGTCCCCTTGGTGATTGCGGTCAGCATTATCGCAGGCGCCATTTGGGGTGTAATCCCTGCCATTTTCAAGGCAAAGTGGAATACCAATGAGACCCTCTTTACCTTGATGATGAACTATATGGCAACCCAGCTGATCGCCTATTATGTATACATTGTGGGCGGCGGCTCCAATGTTATCAATCCGGTCTCCACCGGTGCTCTGCCGGTGATCGGAAATCTGCAATATCTGACGAATATTCTGATTGTAGCGCTCCTTACGGTAGCCGTTTATGTTTATTTGAAATATAGTAAGCAGGGCTATGAAATTGCGGTGGTAGGGGAAAGCCAGAATACCGCACGCTACATTGGCATCAATGTCAAGAAGGTGGTGCTTCGCACCATGATGCTCTCCGGCGCCATCTGCGGTGTGGCAGGAATGTTGCTGGTCGCAGGGACGGACCATTCCATCAATACCAACACCGTCGGCGGCCAAGGCTTTACCGCCATCATGGTCGCATGGCTTGGAAAATTCAATCCTGCAATCATGACTTTGATGGCCGGCTTGATCATCTTCTTGCGGACCGGTGCCGCCAAGGTTGCCGATCTCAACTTTTTGAATAGCTCCTTTGCCGATATTTCGGTGGGTGTGGTTATTCTGCTGTTGGTAGGCTGCGAATTCTTTATTCAATATTCTGTACGGCTGCGCCACGGAAAGAAGGGAGTGTAATATCATGATCGTTGAATTTATCAGCAGAGCCATTCTTTTGAGTATTCCCCTTCTCTATGGCGCGACCGGCGAGATTCTGACCGAAAAATCGGGCCATTTGAATCTGGGTATTCCCGGCATCATGTATGGCGGCGCCATCGGCGGTGTCATCGGGGCATTCCTTTATGAGAATGCTTGCGGCAATGCGGCAGAAAATATGAATCCGATCCTTACGATCTTGATTCCCTTGCTCACCTCCATCCTCTTCTCCGTATTGATGGGGCTGATCTATAGCTTTATGACGGTAACGCTGCGGGCTAATCAGAATGTAACCGGTCTTGCTCTGACCACCTTCGGTATCGGCCTCGGAAATTTCTTCGGCGGCTCTTTGGTAAAGCTGGTGCAGAGCGATCTGCCCTCCATTGCCTTGACCAAGACCAGCAAGATTTTTAAGGCGGAGCTTCCCTTTGCCAAGGATCTGGGATGGTTTGGAGAGATCTTTTTATCCCATGATTTTCTTGCTTATGCGGCGATCGCCATCGCTTTGATCGCCACCTTTATCCTGAATCGGACCAGAGTGGGCCTGAATCTTCGGGCAGTGGGCGAGAATCCTGCGACTGCCGATGCGGCAGGCATCAATGTAACGGCTTATAAGTATATCGCTACCTGCATCGGAAGTGCTGTGGCAGGGTTGGGCGGCTTGCAGTATGTAATGGCATATGCCGATGGTGTATGGTCCAATAACGCTTTTGGTGATCGCGGTTGGATGGCGATCGCGTTGGTCATCTTTGCTCTTTGGAAGCCCTCTATGGCGATTTTGGGCGCATTTCTTTTCGGCGCACTTTGCAATGCCAACAACTATGTGCAGGGCTTAGGTACCGAGACGCAGGAGCTTTTCAAGATGCTTCCTTATGTGGTAACTCTGATTGTATTGATTATCACCAGCCTGCGTAAAAAGCGGGAGCATCAGCCTCCGGAAAGTTTGGGCCTTCCTTATTTCCGCGAGGAGCGGTAAAAATTTTCAGTTGTAATTTTGCTTTTTTCTGCTATAATAAGTAGCGGCAAAAATGATCATTCCATATGCCGCTGCTGAAAGGCAGCGGCATATTTTTGAGAAAGAGAGAAATAGGATGAACTATGATGTATTGATTATCGGTGCAGGCCCCGCAGGAATCTTTACCGCTTTGGAGATGGTGCGCCGCGGCAGCAATCAAAAGATTATGATTGTGGAAAAAGGGCTTCCTGTGGAGAAGCGCCGTTGCCCTAAAACGAAGACCAAGCAGTGTGTCAGCTGCAAACCCTATTGCCATATCACTACCGGCTTTTCCGGTGCGGGCGCATTTTCTGACGGCAAGCTTTCCCTGAGCGCAGATGTGGGCGGCGATCTGCCTACCCTCATCGGAGAGGATCTTGCGCAGGAGACCATCGATTATACCGATAAGATCTATCTGGAATTCGGTGCGGATACGAAGATTGAAGGAATCAGCAATCCGGAGGCGGTCAAAGAGATCCGCAAGCGTGCCATTCAGGCAGGGCTTAAATTGGTGGATTGCCCTATCCGCCATCTCGGCACGGAGAAGGCGCAGGATATTTATTTTGCCATCGAGCAATATCTGCTGGAGCATGGAGTAGAGATGCTCTTCAATTACGAATGTACCAATCTGATTATTGAGGATCAGAAGTGTATCGGTGGATATATCAGCAACGGTAAGGAGCAGCGGGAGATTCATGCCGCTCATACCATAGTGGCCACCGGCAGAAGAGGTGCGGAATGGCTGGAGCATCTTTGCACCGAGCACCATATCGAGCATATGCCCGGTACGGTAGATATCGGCGTGCGGGTAGAGGTGCGCAATGAGGTCATGGAGAAGGTCAATGAGGTGCTCTATGAATCCAAGCTGGTCGGCTATCCGCAGCCCTTCAAAAATAAGGTGCGCACCTTCTGCCAAAATCCGGGCGGCTTTGTCTCTCAGGAAAATTATGACAATGATTTAGCGGTGGTCAACGGCCATTCCTATAAGGAACTCAAGAGCAATAATACCAACCTTGCTATTTTAGTCTCTCATAATTTCACCCATCCCTTCAATCAGCCGATTGCCTATGCCCAGAAGGTGGGAGAGCTTTCCAATATGCTGGCCAACGGTCATATCTTGGTCCAGCGCTACGGCGACATTTTGGATGGCAAGCGCACTTGGGATAAGGAGCTTGCCCGCGCCAATCTGAAGCCCACTCTGCCCGATGCAGTGGCCGGCGATATTACCGCCGCCATTCCCTATCGGGCGATGATGAATATCATCAACTTTATCCAGGCTCTGGATCATGTGGTGCCGGGCTTTGCTTCTACCGAGACCCTGCTCTATTCCCCCGAGCTGAAATTCTATAGCAATCGGGTCTCCATGGACCCTCAATTCAATACCAGCGTTAAAGGTCTTTATTGCTTGGGCGATTCCAGCGGCTGGACCCGCGGCTTGATGATGGCATCGGTCATGGGCGTATTGATGGGCAGAAGACTTGCAGAGGAGGAGCAAAAATGAAGCAAGCAATGATTAAAGAATTATATTCCTTGGAGCATACCCTTGCAGCGCCTCTTTTAGAGGGGTTTACCTATCCTTGGGAAGCGCTGAAGGAGATTGGTGATTATATCTTAAAATTGGGCGCGCGGCTCTCGGAGGAGGAATATGATCATCCGCAGGAGACGGTCTGGATTCATAAGAGCGCGAAAGTAGCGCCATCTGCCTTTATCGGCGAGAATGTCATCATCGGTAAAGAGACGCAGGTGCGCCATTGCGCGTTTATCCGCGGCAATGCCCTGATCGGCGATGGAGCGGTGGTGGGAAATTCCACCGAGCTGAAGAATGTCATCCTCTTCGATGGAGTGCAGGTTCCCCATTATAATTATGTGGGCGATTCTATTTTGGGCTATAAAGCCCATATGGGCGCAGGCTCCATTACCTCCAATGTAAAGAGTGATAAGAGTCTTGTGGTCATTCGTTATGGGGATGAGAAGATCGAGACCGGCATTAAAAAGGTAGGCGCCATGCTGGGCGATTTGGTGGAGGTGGGATGCGGAAGTGTCCTCAACCCCGGTGTGGTCATCGGAAGAGAGAGCAATGTCTATCCGCTTTCTGCAGTGCGCGGCGTCATTCCTGCTCATTCCATTTATAAAAAACAGGGCGAGATCGCTGAGAAAAGATAAAAAAGAAATGCTTCGGCGCAAGCCGAAGCATTTTTTGGTTTATTTTGCTTTTTCTACAATCAGGTTGAGCGCATAATCAAGGATGATCTGATCCTCTACCCGCTCTCTGGTGGCGAGCTTGAGATATTCTTCTACATTCTCATAGCCTGCGGCGGTGGCAAAGGATTTTGCATAGGTATCAAATTCCTTTTCGCTGATGGTATATCCTTCTGCCTTGGCGATGGCATAGGCAGTCAGCTGCTGCTTGACCAATGCCTCGGCTTGCTGCGCGATGGTCTCCGAGGAGAGATTATTGGCCGCCAAGAAGGAATCGACATCATCGTAGCCATATTGAAGGGCGATGGATTTATAATAGTCGTTATATTCTTTTTTGGCAGAATCTAATAGGGTAGAGGGCAGCTCTCCTTTGAAGGTGGTGGCGGTCATCACCTTGGTCCAAAGGGTGTTCTGCGCGGTGGAGAGGGCTTCTTGCTCATTAGAAGCCAGAAGCTCTTTTTTGGTATTTTCAATCAGCTCTTTTTTGGTTTTTGCCTCTTTTTTGAGTTTTACCACAAGATCATCGGTCAGTTCCGGATAGGTGGTGCGGTCTTTGATATAATTAACCTTAACCGTAAAGACGACCGCCTGCCCTGCAAGCTCTGCATTGCCGTAGTTTTCGGGGAAGGTCAGATCAAGATCAACCGTCTCTCCCACTTCGACCCCGACCAAGCCTTCCTCAAAGCCTGCAATGAAGCTGCCGCTTCCGATATTGAGATCTTGGCCTTGGGCGGTGCCGCCTTCAAAGGCAACCCCATCCTTGACGCCCTTATAATCAATATTGGCAGTATCGCCGATCTGCACCTTCCCTTTGGTGATTTTCTTATCGGAGAGGGTGCCGTAGCCTGCATCGTAGAGCAGCTTATTGAGGGCTACTTGCAGCTGATATTCGCTTACGGAGGTATCTGCTTTGGTATAGGTCAGGCCCTTATATTCGCCCAGCGTGAGATATTGATCGGGATCCGCCTCTTTGAAGGTGGCAGGCCCTTTGCTGCTGCAGCCGAAAAGCAGGGCGGCTGTTAATGTGAGCGCGAGAAATAGTGCAATCTTTTTCATTTTTTTTACTCCTTAATCTCAGAAAGAACCTCTTGCATCAAGGCTCTTACCTTTTGGGGCAGCTCTTTTTGAGCGGCCCGATCCAAACCTTTCGTGGGGATTGCGGGCAGAATCCGAACCTTTACGGTAGCAGGCTTGATGCGATGGCCGTTGGCTTCAAAGATGCGATGGGTCCCGTCAATTACAATGGGGAGAATGGGCGCTTCCGCTTTGGTGGCCATCATAAAGGCGCCGCCCTTGAATTCCAGCATTTCCTTGCCGTTGTTGCGCGTCCCTTCCGGCGCGATGGAGACATTGATGCCGTTTTTAAGATTTTCCACTCCTTTATGGATCACCTGCATCCCTGCTTTCGCAGAAGAGCGGTCGATGAAGAGGCAATGGCCTGCTCTCATCCAATCGCTCAGTAAAGGCACCTTTTCCAATTCCTTTTTTGCCACAACGCAAGCCGTATTGGGAATACAGCCGATCAAAATAAAGGCATCAAAGAGCCCTTGATGATTGAAAACGGTGAGGGTGGGCTCTTCCGGAATGTTTTCAAGCCCCGAAAGCTCCACTTTGGTACCGGCTACCTTTAAGCATCGCTTTGCAAAGGCAATAATCTTTTTGCGGCAGAATTGCTCATGCTTCTTTGGATCTTTTTTCTCCAGATATTTAGAGTAAACCAAAAGGGGCAGCGCGCAGAGCAGATAGCCTGCCACATATAAAAACATACCGATGGTTCTGATCATCGTTTGCTCTCCTTTATTTTGATTAAAAAATATTATAGCAAAAACTTCTGCGTTCGTCAACCTTGACAGAAAAGTATGGATTTGATATGATTTTAGATATTTATTGGGATGGGAATTTATCAAATGAAGCAGAAACGGATCGGCGAGGTTTTGCGGGAGCGCTATGGCTGCAAGGTCTATAAATTATCCTTGGATGCAGGCTTTACCTGCCCCAATCGGGATGGCTCAAAGGGAATCGGCGGCTGCATTTTCTGCTCCCAAGGGGGAAGCGGAGAATTTGCCGAAAAGGGCGTGGATATTAAAGAGCAACTTGAGAGAGCCAAAAAGCGAATCGAGCAAAAAAATAAGGGCGGAAAATATATTGCTTATTTTCAGGCTTTTACCAATACCTATGGGCCTGTGGAGAGGCTGCGGGAACTTTATCTTGCGGCGATGGAGCCGAAGGAGATCGTGGAGCTATCCATTGCCACCCGCCCCGATTGCCTCTCGGAGGAGATTGTGGCTCTGCTGGCAGAGTTGAATCAAATCAAGCCGATCACCATCGAGCTGGGGTTGCAGACCATTCATGAGGCTACAGCCGCATATATCAGAAGAGGCTACCCTCTTTCGGTCTTTGAGGATGGGGTGCGGCGGCTGAAGGCGGCAGGGCTTGCGGTGGTGGTCCATATGATTTTGGGGCTGCCCGGCGAAAGCGAGCGGCAGATGCTGGAGACGGCGCGCTATATTGGGGAGAGCGGGGCAGAGGGAATCAAGATCCAGCTTCTCCATGTATTGCAAGGGACGGATCTTGCCAAGGATTATGCGGCGGGGAAATTCCGGTGCCTATCCTTTGAGGAATATGCCTCCCTTTTGGAAAAATGCCTTGCTCTTCTCCCCGAGGAGATGGTGATCCACCGCCTTACCGGTGATGGAGCAAAAAAGGATTTGATTGCGCCTCTTTGGAGCGCCGATAAAAAAAGAGTATTAAACGAACTTAGAAAAAGATTGGAGTCTTAAAAAATGTCTTGGGAAAAAGCCATCGATCATCTGAAGAAATATAAGATGGAAGAGCGGGCCGTTACCTTTGAGGTCTCATCTGCCACGGTTGCTCTGGCGGCAGAAGCCCTTCAATGCGAGCCTGCCCATATCGCCAAGACCCTTTCCTTTGAAGCGGGCGAGGGCTGCATCTTAGTGGTGGCGGCCGGAGATCGTAAGATCGATAACCATAAGTTTAAGGAAGAATTCGGTTATAAGGCCAAGATGCTTTCTTTCGAGAAGGTGGAGGAGCTGATCGGCCATGGAGTCGGCGGGGTATGCCCCTTCGGGGTGGACTGCCCGGTATATTTGGATGTTTCCTTGCAGGAATTTGATGTCGTTTATCCCGCCTGCGGGACATCCAGCAGCGCCGTCCGGATGACGCCTCAAGAATTATTTGAAGTATCGGAAGCTAAAAAATGGGTGGCAGTAACCAAGGCGGCAGAAAATAAAGCATAAAAAAATTAAATGGAATTCCATTCTTTTGTGCCATTTGCCGATTCTTTTTTGAAATCGGTAAAAGAGCGGGAAATTTCTTGATTTTTTCATGAAATTATGGTATTCTGTATCTATTACAAAATCATATGTCCTTCGGTGAAGGACACATAGGAGAAGTTTGCATGATCATCGGTTTATTGGGTTTCGGCACCATCGGTGCGGGAGTATATGAAATTATCAAAGAGCGGGGCGCGGCTGAGGTGCGCTATGTATTGGATATCCGCGAAATCGGAATTCCGGAGCTGACCCATAATATGGAAGACATTCTTGCCGATTCAGAGGTTGATACTGTTGTTGAGGTAATGGGCGGTTTGCATCCTGCATATGAATTTGTAACTGCCGCAATGAAAGCAGGGAAGAGCGTGGTAACCGCCAATAAATATTTGGTGGCCACCTTCTATGATGAGCTGATCGCCCTTGCCAAAGAGATGGGTGTGGCCTTTCGCTGCACCGCCGCAGTGGGCGGCGGCATCGGCTGGCTGACTGCCTTGGAGAAAGCAAAGCGGGCAGAGAGAATCACTGCGCTGGAAGGAATCATGAACGGGACGACCAATTATATCCTTTCCAATATGAAAGAAAAGGGTCTTTCCTTTGAAACTGCTCTTTCCGAAGCCCAAGCTTTGGGCTATGCCGAGGCGGATCCCAGTGCAGATATTGATGGCCTGGATATTATGCATAAGGTCATGCTTTCTGCCAATGTAGCCTATGATGTATCGGTGAAAAAGGAAGAGCTTTTTGTGGCCGGAATCCGCACCATCACCGATGAGGATGTGAAGGCCTTCGGC
The DNA here is from genome assembly GCA_017436525.1 of Clostridia bacterium. Classification (GTDB taxonomy): domain Bacteria; phylum Bacillota; class Clostridia; order Oscillospirales; family QAKW01; genus QAKW01. Next base: position 40,308 of record JAFSCX010000058.1, read on the forward strand.
GAAAAGGGGCTTACCTGCAAGATCTTGGGCAGTGCTTTTGAAAATGATGGAGCGGTTGCCGCATTTGTGCAGCCCACTCTGCTGCCTGCCGATAGTATGACCGCCTCTGTGCCTGCTAATTTTAATCTGATCTCTTATGAGGCAGAGCATAGCGGAAAGATGAGCTTTTTCGGTCAGGGCGCCGGCCGCTATCCTACCGCCGCCAATGCGGTGCAGGATTGCTTGGATCTTGCGGCAGGGAAAAAAGAATTCTATACCAATGAGAGCAAGCAGATTGCCCTTTCCAATGATAAGGTTTCTTATCGTTATTATATCCGTACTACCGCAAAGAGCGCAAAGGCCCTTTGCAAGGAGCCCTTCGGCCCCGGCTATCTCACCGAGAAGATGAGCGTGGCTGAAATGCAGGCCGCCATGGTAAAAATCAAGGCCGAAGATGAAAAGGTCTTTATCGCCGCTTTGGCTGAATAAATTATAGAAAAAGCATAAAGGAGTAGATAGAGTATGAAGAATGTAGCAATTTTAGGTGCAACCGGCGCTGTCGGCCGCGAGATGCTTAAAGTTTTGGAGGAGCGTAATTTTCCCATCGGAAAATTAAAGCTTTTGGCAAGTGAGCGCAGCGTAGGAAAGCTGATCCCCTTCAAGGGTGAAAATATCGCAGTGGAATTGGCAGATGAAAATGCTTTTGAGGGCATGGATCTGGTATTGGGCGCTGCATCCAATGAGCTGGCTAAGCGGCTGGCGCCCGCCATTGTAAAGGCAGGGGCTGTATTTGTAGATAATTCCAGCGCTTTCCGTATGGACGATGAGGTTCCTCTGATTATCCCCGAGGTGAATCCCGAGGATGTGAAGAAGCATAAAGGGATTATTTCCAATCCGAATTGCTCTACCATCATCACCTTGACCGCCGTAAATGCTTTGAATAAGCTCAGCCCCATCAAGACCATGATCGCCTCTACCTATCAGGCCGTATCCGGCGCAGGTGCAGGCGGCCCTGTAGAGCTGATGGGTGAGGTGGAAGCTATGGCCAAAGGGGAAAGCTATGAAAATACCGTATTCCCTTATCAGATCGCGTTCAATCTGATCCCCCAGATCGGCGGAGAAGCCCATGAGGGCTATACCAGCGAAGAGATGAAGATGCAAAATGAGGGCAGAAAGATTATGCATCTGCCGGAATTGCTTGTAAATTGCACCTGCATCCGTGTCCCTGTTGTTCGGAGCCATTCCATTTCTGTAACCGTTAAGACCGAGAAGCCCGTTTCTGTTGAGGCTGCTCGCGAAATTATCGCTTCTGCCCCCGGCTGCAAGCTGGTAGATGATCTGGGCAATAAAGTATACCCCATGCCTCTTGATACCACCGATCAGGATCTCGTTTTCGTCGGCCGTATCCGTAAGGATCTCACCGATGAGAATGGTTTGCAAATCTGGTGCTGCGGGGATCAGGTTCGCAAGGGAGCCGCGACTAATGCCATCCAAATCGCTGAGCTCCTCTAAAAAACTGCTGAAAGGGCGCCTTTTCCGTTTTTTTCCCCTCGCTGTATCGGCATACAGCTTCGCGTGAAGAAATCGAAAAATCCATCCCATTTGATCGGTTTTTGAATCTGCGAAAATAAAATATTAAAGGTGAATTAAAAGCGGCAGATCTATCGTTTTCTCCGGCTGAAGCCGTATGTTGATACGGCGAAGACGGAAAAGCGGGAGAGATGCCGCTTTTCATTCACCTTTGCAGAAAAAAAGCGGGAAGTGCAATAATTGCACTTCCCGCAACGTTTTATTCTACTTATGCAAGCTCTGCAAAGTACTTGATGGTGCGAACCATCTGGCTGGTGTAGCTGTTCTCGTTGTCATACCAAGAAACAACCTGAACCTGATAGGTGTCCTCATCGATCTTAGCAACCATGGTCTGGGTAGCATCGAAGAGAGAGCCGTAGGTGATACCAACGATATCGGAAGAAACCAGCTCTTCCTCGGTATAACCGAAGGAAGCGGAAGAAGCAGCCTTCATAGCAGCGTTGATGCCTTCCTTGGTGATATCCTTACCCTTAACAACAGCTACCAGCAGAGTGGTGGAGCCGGTGGGAACGGGTACACGCTGAGCAGAACCGATCAGCTTGCCGTTGAGCTCGGGGATAACAAGGCCGATAGCCTTAGCAGCACCGGTGCTGTTGGGAACGATGTTAACAGCAGCAGCGCGAGCTCTTCTCAGATCACCCTTTCTATGGGGACCATCGAGAACCATCTGATCGCCGGTATAAGCATGAACGGTGGTCATGATACCGCTCTGGATGGGAGCATAATCGTTGAGCGCCTTAGCCATGGGAGCCAGGCAGTTAGTGGTGCAGGAAGCAGCGGAGATGATGGTGTCTTCCTTGGTGAGGGTGTTCTCGTTTACGCTGTATACAACGGTGGGAAGATCGTTGCCTGCGGGAGCAGAGATAACAACCTTCTTAGCGCCTGCAGCGATATGAGCAGAAGCCTTCTCCTTAGAAGTATAGAAACCGGTGCACTCCAGAACAACGTCAACACCGATCTCGCCCCAGGGCAGATCAGCAGCGTTCTTCTCAGCATAGATCTTGATGGTCTTGCCATCAACAGTGATCTCGCCTTCGCCTGCAACAACCTCGTGGTTGTAACGACCCTGAGCGGAATCGTACTTCAGCAGGTGAGCCAGCATCTTAGCGTCGGTCAGGTCGTTGATGGCAACGATCTCATAACCCTCAGCGCCGAACATCTGGCGGAAAGCCAGACGGCCGATACGGCCAAAACCATTAATTGCAACTTTAACAGACATGGGTATATCCTCCTAAAAAATAATTATTTACCATCGATTATTATAGCTCAATTTTCCGAACTTTACAAGATGATTTTCAAAAAAAACGCAAGTTTGCCCAAATACTCTAAATTTTGCATAAAAAAAAGCCCTCATCCGTTGAAAATTGCCAAAAAACATGGTAAAATAAATACAAATTTAAGAGATACGGAGGATAATGACATGAAATTCCCTGTTGCTTTGCAGCTTTATTCTGTACGCGGTGATCTGGAGGCGGATTTTCGCGGCACGCTGGAGAAGGTAAAAGCCATGGGCTATGATGGTGTGGAATTTGCCGGCATCTTCGGGCAGAGCCCTGCCGATATTAAGGCATGGTGCGCCGAGATCGGCCTGATCCCCATTTCCGCTCATGTGCCCCTCAAAGAGATGCTGGAGGATCTGGAAGGCACATTGGATGCTTATAAGGAGATCGGCGTTGAATATGTGGTTGTTCCTTATGTGGATGCGGATCGCCGCCCCGGTACCGAAGGCTGGATGCCTACCATCGAGGCAGTGGCCAAGATCGGTAAGGCCGCCAAGGAGCGTGGGCTGATCCTTCTCTATCATAACCATGATTTCGAATTCACCAAAGTAGACGGTGAATACGGCTTGGATATGCTTTATCGCTTAGTGCCCGCCGATCTGCTGCAGACCGAGCTGGATACCTGCTGGGTGAATGTGGGCGGAGAGAATCCTGCCGATTATATCCGCAAGTATGACGGCCGCACTCCTGTGGTCCATCTGAAGGATTTCTATCGTGAATCGGTCAATCCCGATGAGCCCCTTTATGAGCTGATCGGCATCAAGAGCGAGGAAAAGAAGCCTGCCAAGAAGAGCTTCGAATTCCGCCCCGTAGGCCACGGCCTGCAGGATTTCCCCTCCATTTTGAAGGCCTCTCAGCAGAGCGGCGCAAAGTGGGTGGTTGTGGAGCAGGATCAGCCCAGCATGGAAAAGACCCCGATGGAATGTGCGGAGATGAGCATCAACTACTTAAAGACCATCATGTAATTGTTTTTGGGAGGGCTTGCCCCTCCCAAAAAAATTGAGGAATAAACCATGGTATTAATCAGCAGTATTGTAAACGGAATTGCGATTATTTTAGCAGGGCTGCTCGGCTGCCTTTTGAAAAAGGGGCTGCCGGAGCGGATCAGCAAGGGTGTGATGCAGGGGATGGCGCTTTGCGTCCTCGCCATTGGCGTGAAGGGCTTTTTTGATGGGGAGAATATGCTGATCTCCATCCTCTCTATCGCCATCGGCGGTGCCTTGGGGCATCTTTTGGATCTGGATCGCCATCTCAATCGCTTCGGCGCTTTTATGCAAAGAAAGCTGACCAAAGGGGAGAGCGGTTCCACCTTCGGAGAAGGGTTTGTTACGGCCACTCTTTTGGTTTGCGTGGGCGCCATGGCCATCACCGGCTCTTTGGATAGCGGAATCCGCGGGGATCATACCACCATCTTCGCAAAATCGCTGATCGACTTTGTCTCCTGCTTGGTAATGGCTTCCACCTTGGGCGCAGGTGTCGCCTTTGCGGGGGTTGCCTGCTTCCTCTATCAAGGAGCGATCGCCTTGGGCGGAAGCGCCATCGCATCCTTTTTGACCGATGCCATGATCGGGGAGATGACCTGCGTGGGCTCAATTTTGATTGTAGCCATCGCCCTCAATATGCTGGGGCTTACGAAGATCAAGGTGGTCAATTTTATCCCCGCCTGCTTCCTGCCCTTGATTTTTTGCTTATTGATGTAGAGAAAACAGAAGACTCCCGATGCAATACGCATCGGGAGTCTTTCAGCGTGTCAAAAAATTCATATGGAGATTTTTGACACGCTGGGGGACTTTCAAAAAAGAGTGCAGATTTCGTCGATCTGTTCTCGTCGGCGTACATAGGTACGGTAGAGATCAGATCGACGAAAAGCAGAAAATTTTAATTGAAATCCGCATCATCATGCGGATTTTCTCCTTATAATAAGAAAGCAAGGAAAAAGAGTGGGCTTTCTTTTCTCTTGCTAATTTATAGAATCGGCAGAATTCTTTAGTTCTCTTATTTTCTGCGGTCTGTGCCTTTTTTGGCAGTCTGAGAAGACTCCCGATGCAACATGCATCGGGAGTCTTTTTATTTCAAGGGAATCGATTCGGCGATCTTTAGGAGCTCTTCTTCGGAGAGGGTGCCGGTCAGATTGAATACATATTCATCGGTAGAAAAGGTTAGGTTGGCCTCCTCTTCATGGGTGAAGATCAGACCCTCATAGGTATGAAGGATCATGATCTTTTTTGGGGTAATTCCTTCGGTATTGAGGCCAATCGTTGTGCCGTTTGTAGATTGCTGCATAAAAGAGATCTCTTTTCCATCGGCATTCTTATATAGAAGAAATACGCTGAATTGATCGCTCATATCTAAATTCAAAGAAAAACCATCCGGAATATAGGCGGGCAGCATCGGCTCAATGGGCTGATCCTCGGCAGAATCTGCGGGGAAGATCAAGCGGCTTCCCTTCTCAAAGGTTTCCACCACAAAGCGAAGAAAAGGCTCTCGCAAAGCCTCCACGCTGAAGGTAACGGTGGTAGCCGCCAAAGCAAGGAGGAGCAGGATGCAGGCCACCCGCTTGGCGGCGGTATTGATCCAATGGTAGTAGAATTTCTTTTGCTGATGGATCAATCGCTCCATCCGTTTCTGAAATTTTTCGGAAAGGGGAATAGAGCGCAGCTCATCCTGCGAAGGAAGGGACTGGCAAAGAAGGGTATGGTAGAGAGAAAAAGCGTCTCTTAAAAGTCGGTCGTTTTGAAAATCAGTTTTCATGGCAGAAAACCTCCTCTTCTTGGCGGAGAATCATTCTGGCTTGCATAATCCGCTTGCGAACTAAAGAATCTGTAATCCCCAGCATTTTTGCGATTTTTTTACTGCTCATTCCGTAGAAAATATTTAATTCCAAAGGATCCCGCAGTTCCTTGGGCAAGGTGAGAATTTTATCCAATGTGGCGAGAAGGTGGGTTTGCTTCATGGTATCTTCCGGAGATTTTAATACGGGGAGATACTCTTGAATATCTTCGGTAGGATGGCGCAGCTCTTTTCGCAAGTAGGAGATCGAGCAGTTTTTGGTTACGGTATAGATAAATGCCTTGGTGTCATCGGAATAGACATCGTCGATCCGATCTATATGCTCAATCAGCTGGATCATGGCATCATGGCAGGCATCCTCTGCCCATGCTTCGTTCTTCAGAACCTGCCGCGCTACATACATCATCAGCCATTGATGTTCCCGATAGAGGGCTTCTACTTTATCTTTTTCCTCGGGGGTATCTAATAGGCTTATATAAAGGGCAAGCACCACTCTTGCTCCTCCTTTCAGGGAAATTATAAGAAATTGTAGCACCCTCGGAGAAAAATGTCAAATTGATTGCCGCTTTTTTGAAATGAAAAAATTTTTTAAGTTTTTTCGTAACAATTTGCCTCCTTGATTCGTTTAAGTATATGAAAAGGAAATGTTTTCAAGAAGGGAGGTGAGAAGAATGAGAAAAAGAATCTTTGCATTTGTTACGGCATTAGTGCTGATGCTTTCGCTTGTATCGGTCTCTTTTGCGGAAGTCGATTTGCCGGAGCGGATCGAGATTGAGCAAGGAAGCGAGATCATGCCTCTTTATGATCACACCTCTACCTATTCAACCTCTCTTTTTATTTCCGGAGGGTCGGCAACGGCAAAAGCCTCTATTAAAGGGAAAAGCTCGGTAACCAAGATCACAATCGAGCTCACTCTGCAAAAGAAAAATTTGCTTTGGTGGAAAGAAGTGGAGAGCCATATTATGACTTATTATAATACGGCTGCCGGCCCTTCTCTGACCAAAGCCGTCGGCAGTGGTACTTACCGCACTAAGGCGGTCTATACCGTCTATAGCGGAAGTAACAGCGAAACCATTACCGATTACAGCAGTCAGAAGACAGTTTGATCCCCATGCAATCACAGCGGAGCATCTGCTCCGCTGTGATTGAAAAGCAAAAAACGAGTAAATCAATAATCAAAGGAACTCTGTGGTTGTTGATCGCTTAATTAAAGGAGGGAGGGTATATATAGAGTGCTCTTTACTTGGTATTATTCAGATAAGATTATTCTCGCTCATACTTATCCGCTTAAGATTCTTTTGAATGCTCCAAAATTATTAATTTAATTTTGGGGTATCTGAAAGAGTTGTTTTAGTATGTATTTCCAAAATGGTCGATATTAGATTAAGTCTATAATTAAATCTTTTTTAGTTAATACAGTAGGTAATTGGAGGTTAAAATTATGTTAAAAAAACACAGATTGGTTTCATTATTTACAGCAATAGTAATATTACTTTGTTCCATAGGAGCTTCGGCACAAACATCTGTTAATTATGATGAATATTTATTATCAACCGGATTTCCTGCATCGGTTATTGCAAATATGTCAGAACAATATAAAGAGTTTGTATACAATAATACGAAGAACAAAGACTTTTCTTTTAGTAATTATGAATCAAAACAGTTCAACGTTAACGAAGATGGTGCTATGATGGAAACACAGCAAAACGAAATCACCCCTTACGGCGGCATAATAAGTCCGTCAGATATGACGATGTCAGTCATTGGAGGAACAATCAACTCTGCCGATGGAGTAACATACACCGTTTTGCCAAGTTTTGTCTGGCATAAAGTAAAAAAAGTCAAAAATGATTCTTTTTCAATGTCGATGTACTCTGGGTGGGAAGCGATTCCGGGAGAACGAAATTTTTCATTGCATTTTAAGAATGCTGCGGGGAATTCAACATCAGTTGACTTGAATCCGACTGGTGCAAGCAGTTCCGGATATACATACAAAATCCCAAGCAATGTAGGAGCAGTACAAGGCTTGTATGAGGGATATGCATATTTTGATTTAGATAAAGTATCATCCAATGCATCTCCACGAATTTCTCTTCACTATGCACATGATGCATCAGCCTTGATCAACGCATCTTATGGAATTAGTCTTGGCGTTGGGAGTATATCAGTTTCTGGAGACACAAACAAATTATATGAAATGGCCGATAATTTTTATATTGAAGGGATATGATTGATAAAATGAGAAAATTTTTTCGTTACTTTTTAGTAATTTATCTTTTATTACTCAGTATTTCAATTCAGTTAATATATGTTGGGTCTGGGGCTCCAAATATTATACAACTTATATCTATAATTTTGCCGATTGCATCGGTTCTTATTGTAATTACCATTTTTCTTGATAATCTCGGCGATAAAGACAAATAAAAGCAACAAATAATCAGGGGTCGGTTCTATGATTGTTGATGGGTCATGCTTTTCTCAATCGCAGGATCGGCCCTTGATTCA
>JAFSCX010000059.1 GCA_017436525.1 Clostridia bacterium
ATCTGCAAGTGGTGCGACGCGTTCCCCGGCGTCGCACCACTTGTATTTTGTGCAAGCGCTTCAGCAACATTGGCCTTCTTTGTTTCACGTGAAACAATAGAAAGTCTCCGATCTTGTATTAATCTAAAATGTGAGAACGATGCCAGGCCTTTCCCTTTCGGGGTCCCCGACGAAACCTTAAGTTTCGTTGGGGTTGGCGGAGAAAGAAAGGTCTAAGCGATTTGTTTTGCTCTTTATTAGAGCAAAACGTGGCCAGGGCCTTTCTTTCGACGCGTTTCACGTGAAACATGGAAATTATTAATTTTGGAAAAGCTCTTCCTTTTTCACTTTATTTGTGATACAATCTTTTGGTACTACCAAGAAAGGAGCGGTTTTATGGGAAAAATCATTTCCATCACCAACCAAAAAGGCGGCGTGGGCAAGACGACCACCGCCGTCAGCCTCACTTATGCTTTGTCTGAGGAGGGGAAGAAGGTCTTATTTGTTGACATCGACCCGCAGGCCAACGGCACCAGCAGCTTCGGCATCAATAAAAGAACCATCGACCGCTCGGTATATGAGGTCTTGATCGGAGAATGTGGGGTGCGAGACGCCATCGTAACCTCTCCTTATAAAAATATCGACATTTTGCCTACCAACATGAATCTGGCGGGAGCCGAGATCGAAATGGTAGCCATGGACAATCGGGAAGGGCTTTTGAAGGCCGCCTTGAATCAAGTGCGCCATCTTTATGATTTTATTATCATTGATTGCCCGCCCTCCCTTTCATTGCTCACCTTAAACGCTCTCAACGGATCTAATAGCGTAATTATTCCTTTGCAGCCGGAATATCTGGCCTTGGAAGGGGTATCCCAATTAGTGAACACCATTAAATTGGTAAAATCCCGCTATAATCCCTCTCTTTTCATCGAGGGAGTGCTGCTGACCATGTATGACGGCAGATTAAATGTAACGGTGCAGGTGGCCAACGAAATCAAAAAATATTTTGGGGACAAGGTCTATAAAACCCCCATCTGCCGCAATGTGCGGCTTTCCGAAGCCCCCAGCCACGGCGTACCGGTGCAGATCTACGACCGCTATTCCCGCGGCGCCTTGGCCTATCGGGAGATGGCGCGGGAGTTTTTAGAGAAAAATAAGGAGATATAGGGATGAAAAAAGGATTAGGAAAAGGGCTGGACGCTCTCTTTTTAGATAATACGGTGGATTTGGAAGTTCCCACCCAAGAAAAAAGCGTTTTGCGGCTTTCTCAGATCGAGCCCGATAAAAATCAGCCGCGTAAAACCTTTGAAAAGGAAGGCTTGGAGCAGCTTTGCGCCTCCATCAAGGAGCATGGGCTGATTCAGCCGATCCTTGTGGCGCCCGCAGGAGAAGATCGCTATCGCATCATCGCAGGGGAGCGCCGTTGGAGAGCCTGCCGCATGGCAGGGCTTGAAGAGGTGCCGGTTGTCATTCGGGAATATACCGAGCAGGAGATTCGAGAGATCAGCTTAATTGAGAATCTTCAGCGGGAGGATCTGAATCCCATCGAAGAAGCCCTTGGTTATCGCAATTTGATGGAGGAATACGGCCTCACCCAAGAGCAGATTGCAAAAACCATCTCCAAATCCCGCCCCGCAATCGCCAATACCCTGCGTCTTTTGGCTCTGCCGGAGCAGATTATCGACTTTTTGAAGACAGGGGAGCTCTCCGCAGGCCATGCCCGCGCCCTGCTCTCTTTGGAAGATAAAGATACCCAGCTGGCCCTTGCCAACCGCATCATTACCGAATCTTTGAGCGTGCGGCAGGCAGAAGAGCTGGTTAAAAAAGCAAAAAAAGCGCCGGCGGAAAAAGCAAAAGAGGATCCTGCCGTAACCCAAGCCCTCAAAGAGCTGGAGAAAAAGGCTTCTTCGGCTGTGGGCAATAAAGTAACCATTCACCACCGCCCGAATAATAAGGGAAAGGTGGAGATTCAATATTATTCTGTTGCAGAATTAGAAAAAATCATCGAGATCTTAGAAGGAGACGTCAGATGAATAAAGATGAAAAATCTTTGCTGGACGAGCTCTGGCAAGCGATGGGAATGGAGGCGCCCGAGAAGGCTTCACCCAAAAAAGAGCCCCTCGCGCCCCAAATAAAAAACGAAGAGCTACAGCCCGAAGAGCTGCAGCCGCTTCCCGAGATGCCTTCTGCAGCCGCCGAGGAGCAAACAGAAAAGCCCGAGAAAATCCCCGCCGAAGGGTTCGCCGCCCAGAAGCCGGAGGAGACCAAAGAAAAGAAAAAGAATATTAAATTTTTGGTGCTCTATACCGTCATCTTTGTCATTGTCATTTCCGGATTGATCGGCGGCAGTTATCTGGTCTCTACCCGTATTCATCAAGAGATGGGGCAGGGAAACGAGAACACCGAATCCACCCTTAAAAATATTCAGGTGCAAAATAAAGAGCTCAAAAGCAAAAATGCCGAGCTTGAAGCCAAAAATGCTCAATTAACCCAGCAGACCAAGGATGCCGAAGCGCTTTTGGAAAGCATCGGCGATATGGTGGAGCACGATCAATATCTTGCCGCAGCGCAGAATCGCTATATTGCAGGGCAAGAGGAGACGGCTAAAAGCATTTTCCGCTCCATCGATCGGGAAAAGCTCTCCAAACCCAATCGGGCCTACTATGACACCTTAAAAGAGAAGTTGGGGCTTTAATTTATATATGAAGAAAGTTGAAATTTATTCCGACGGTGCCTGCAGCGGAAATCCCGGCCCCGGCGGCTTTGGGACCATCTTGGTCTATCAAGGCCGCGAGCGGGAGATCAGCGGTGCCGAAAAAGAAACCACTAATAATCGCATGGAGCTGATGGGTGCTTTGGCGGGCCTTGAGGCCTTAAAAGAGCCCTGCCAAGTAACGCTGATCAGCGATTCCCGCTATCTTTGCGAGAGCATCAGCCAAAAGTGGGTCTTCCAATGGGAGCAAAACGGCTGGCGAAAAAAAGATAAAAAGCCCGCTCTGAATGTAGATTTATGGGAGCGGATCCTTTTGCAGCTTCGGCGGCATCAGGTAGAAATTCAATGGGTGAAAGGCCATGCCGGCCACCCCTATAACGAACGCTGCGATAAGCTCGCTGTTGCAGCATATAAGGAGCAGATAGAATGAAAAGAATCCTTGCAATTCTACTTTGCGTGGCTTTGATGGCGGTCGTCCCCGCCTGCAAGCCCGATAATATTCAATACCCTTCCGAGATTATTGATCCCGAGGAGCAGGAAATCCTTTCTCCGGATCTCAAGGAGGAAGAGGAGCAAACCCCTCAAGATCCCCCTTCCGATGAGAATTCTTCTGAAGAGCAAAAGCCCTCTCAGCAAGAGGAGCCCTCCCAAGAGGAAGACTCCGCTCCGGAAGCAGAAGAGCCCATCGCGCCCTTGAATCCTTTGGCCGCCGATGGTTTTTCCCCTTCGGCCGATACCGCTTCCGCTTTGCAGGCAAGCGGGCTTATTAAAAAATCCAGCGAGCTTTCTGTATTGAAAAATCGCACCATCTCCTTCTATACCGCCGATGATACCCCCGCCTTTTTCTATACAGATTCCAAGGGCAAGCGGCTGAGCGAATGGGATTGGATGAAGGCTTATGCCGATGAATCAAGCTTTTTGGTGGAATATAGCATTAAGCCCGCCGCAGTATCGGCAAAGGCGCAGCGTGTCGCCCTTTTTGCAGGCAAGAAGCTCTCTCTGATTCAGCTTCATAGCAGCGATCTTGCTGCAGGGCTCACCCTTACTCGTCCGGCCACCGCCTATTTGGATCTTGAAAATCAATCCTTCGGCATCAGCAAAACGGTGCTGGCGCAATCGGCCAATCGGCTGTTTGCCCCTATCGGCAATGTGGATTCCCTTTGGTATAATAAAGCTCTTGTAGGGGAGAGCGATCCCGCCACCCTGCAGCAGCAGGGGAAATGGACTGTGGCGGCCTTCCAAAGTCTGGCTACAGCCAACGCCGAAAATAAAATCCTGCCCCTGCAGATGGAAAGCGCCCTCCCTTGGGCTACCTTGAGCGGGAAAAGCCCCATCACCCTGAAAGAGGGCCGATTGGATACCAATATCAATTCCGAAGGTTCAAAAAGCGTATGGGCTGCTTTGCAGAAAATGAATCAAGAGATTCCCACCTTCTTAAAAGACGAAGATCTCGGCTATTCCCTGAAGGATGGTACCGTCTTCATGCAATATACCACCCTTCCCGAGAAAGCAGAGGAGATGACCCTCGGCTACGCTCCTCTGCCTGCCCTTTCCGAAGAGAGCGGCTCTACCGTAACCTTCAGCGGCACCTTCTTTGCTCTGCCTAAATATGAGGACGGCGAATCCGCTGCTCTCGCCGCGCTGACCTTTGCGGAAAGCTGGTGCAATCGCTATACCGAAGCCCGCGCCGCTCAGCTTCAGCCTTTCGGCATCCAAGGAGCAGAATATCAAAAATATGCTGATCTTGCCGAGCAAAAAGGAATGTTGATTTTGGGCAGCAAACCCATCGAGGAAATGGTGGAGACCTATCTGAAAGGCATCACCGATGAATCCATCAACATGGCAAATGCCTATGGAAATGTCATTACCAAGCTATATGCTTATGTGGCTACCCAGAATCTTTATTATTAAATAATATAAATAAACGGGACCGGATTTTTCCGGTCCCGTTTATCTTTGCTCTTTTTTGGCAATACTGTATTTGATAGGAAAATCCCTTTATTTATATACACTTGGGATATTTCCGATAATTTTATACAGATAGGAGCGAAATTATGGAATTAAAGGGAAGTAAAACCGAAGCAAATTTGATGGCAGCATTTGCAGGGGAGAGCCAGGCGAGGAATAAATATACCTACTATGCCGCCAAAGCCAAGCAAGATGGTTTTGAGCAAATCAGCGCCATCTTCCAAGAGACCGCCGATAATGAAAAGGAGCATGCCGAGCTCTGGTTTAATCTGCTGCACGGCAGCGAGAAGATGACCGATATCAATTTGGAGGATGCCGCCGGCGGAGAGCATTTCGAATGGGAAGAGATGTATCCCACCTTTGCAAAGGAAGCAAGGGAAGAGGGCTTCGCCGAAATTGCTTATCTTTTTGAGGCGGTTGCCGCCATTGAAAAAGAGCACGAGGAGCGCTTTTTGAAATTCAAGGGCAATATCGATGATCAGCTTGTCTTCCAAAAGAAGGATAAGGTGGTCTGGATCTGCCGCAACTGCGGCCATGTCTTGGAAGGACCTCAGGCGCCCCAAAAATGCCCCGTCTGCAAAAAGCCTCAAGCCTATTTCATGATGAAAAACGAAAACTATTGATTTTGATATCATGATATCATGATATCAAAATGCACGTGCATGAAGATAAGATCGGGAAAGTGAAATTATGTCTTCGGCAGTGGAGATCGTGAAATTGTGCCTTTGGCACAGTGAAAGGTGAAATTGCCCTTCGGGCAGTGAAACGGATGCCGAAAGCATCCGTTAAGGAAAAAATCTGCCAAAAGCAGATTTCAATTAAAAAGCGTCGGTGAAATTTCACCGACGCTTTTACTATTATTCTTTATGATATTTTTCCCGGGCCCTTATATGCTGCTCCAAAGTTTCTTTTTTTAATTCTTTTAATAAATCCTCTTTGATTTTTGCACGCCATGCACTCATGCAATTTCCCATCATATCGATGGTTACCTCTCCCTCATAGGTGCATCTGTTTTCTTTTTGAAATATACAAAGATCATACTCACAAATCATTTTTTCACCTCCCTTTTTATTATAAGCCTTCATAACCATATTTGCAACCACTTTTGGTTATTATTATAAAACCGTTTCTGATGCATAATATAGTTATAGGAGATGATATCATGTTTAAGATTGATACGGAACTGAAAACCGCAAATGTTGCCAGAACCATTCGATTCACCGAAAAGATGTTTGATGAATTGAATGTCTTAGCCAGCAAAAACAACATTTCTTTCAACCATTTGGTATTGCAATGCTGCAAATATGCTCTGGACAATTTGGAAAAGGACGATCATAACAAATAGAAAACGGGATGCAAATTGCATCCCGTTTTCCATTAAGACAGTGCCATATAGTCATAGGTTAAATCTAAAACCTTGACCCCCAGAATATGAAGTTCATAGCCGCCGATATAGCTGCCGTTTCCTCTGCCATCGACAGAAACCGATGTTTCCCGATCATAAAGATCATAAAGGAATGCGTCGTAAACGACCGTGCCTTCATTCTCAACTGATCTTTTAATGGGAACCAGTAGGATTATGGCCGCAACGGCGGCGATTAAAAAAATCCATTTTCTTTTCATTTCTTTTTACCGCTTATAAGCCGCGGGAGATGATGATTTCCTGCAACTCATCCTTTGTAACCAAAACTTGACGGGGTTTTGCACCCTCAAAGGGGCCCACCACGCCGATCTCTTGCATTTCATCCATGACGCGGGCGGCGCGGGCATAGCCCAACTTTAATTTTCGCTGCAGCATAGAAGTAGAAGCCATTCCTGCTTCGATAACGCACTCGCAAGCGGCAACCAGATTTTCATCATAACCGCCGCCCTCGCCGCTATCGGCGGAGCTTGCGCTTTTGGAGCCTTGGTTGGCCATATTCTCGATATCGGAGATGGCGGTTTGATCATATTCCGAGCCGCCGCTATTGCTTTTTACATAGGAGACCACCGCTTCCACCTCACTATCGGAGACAAAGCAACCCTGCACCCGCAGCGGCTTATTGGCGCCCACCGGCTTATAGAGCATATCGCCGCGGCCCAGCAGCTTCTCGGCGCCGCTCTCATCCATGATGATACGGGAGTTGAGAGCATTATCGACCGTAAAAGCGATACGAGAGGGGATATTGGCTTTAATCAGGCCGGTTACCACATCCGCAGAAGGACGCTGCGTTGCCACGATCAGATGAATTCCGGCCGCTCTTGCTTTAGCGCAGAGGCGGCAGATACAATCCTCCACTTCCTTGGAGGAGACCATCATCAAATCGGCAAGCTCATCAATGATGACCACAATGCGCGGCATCTTTTCATAATCATCATGTGTTTCGCAATAGGTGTTATAGGCTTCCAGATTCCTTACCTGGGTATTCTTCATCAAATCATAGCGCCGATCCATCTCGGTGCAGGCCCATTGCAAGGTGCCTGCCGCCTTTTTCGGATTGGTTACTACAGGGATCATCAAATGGGGAATCCCATTATAGACATCCATCTCCACCGCCTTCGGGTCGATCAGAATCAGCTTCAGCTCATCGGGAGAAGCCTTATAAAGGAAGGACATCAAAATAGTATTGATACAAACCGATTTACCCGATCCGGTGGTACCTGCCACCAGCAGATGGGGCATCTTCGCCACATCGAAGGTAATGAGGTTTCCGGCAATATCCTTTCCCAACGCCGAGGTCAGGCAGCTTTTTCCGTCCCTGAACCCATCAGAAGAGAGGACTTCTTTAATATAAACGGTGCTGACGGTCTTATTGGGAATTTCAATACCCACCGCCGCCTTACCGGGGATGGGGGCTTCGATTCTTACTTGAGTAGCCGCCAGCGCCAATGCCAGATCATCGGAAAGGGCCGCAATTTTACTAACGCGGGTCCCTGCCTTAGGCGCCAGCTCAAAGCGGGTTACATTGGGGCCGACAGCAATTCCCGTCATAGTGGCCTCAATGCCGAAATCTAAGAGGGTCTGCAAAAGGACGCGCTCTTTTTCCCGCAGCTCTGCCTGGGTAGTCCCTGCCGCAGAGCGCCCTGCCTTCAAGAGGGAGAGGGGCGGGAAATTATAGAAGGAAAGCTGCTCGCCCTCCATGGGGGTGATCACCTCGGCCTTCGGCTTGGCAGGCTTTCGGGTACGAGGCACAGCAGGTTTCTTTTCAGCCCCGCGCTCCTCGGTATAATCGGCAATATCCATGGGCTTGATATACCCATCCGCCGAGACATCATCATAATAAAATACAGGGACCACCTCGGTGATCTCCTCGGGGGGAGTAACATCCACCGGCCGCGCAGCTTTCGCCGCCTTTTCCCGCTTTTCATCGGCCTTCAGATCCGCAAAGTGGCGGCGCGCCTTCTCTTCTTCCACATCCTCCACCAAAATCGGCTTCTCCCGTTGCTCCTTGGCAGAGCGGATCAGCATTCTGATGGGATAGGCCATCTGATAAAGGGTGAGATCAAAGAAAAAGAGGATGGCAATCACCGTAACTGCCGCAAGAAGGATGCCGAATCCGATGCGGGACATCAGCATAATCAAGGGGCAAGCGAAAAGGCCGCCCACAACGCCCCCTTGAAGCTCCATCCCTTGCTTCCAGAAATCGGGAATCCCTTGGCTGAAGAAATCCAAAAAAGCATAGCTTTCGGGCTTCCAGATCAGATAGCTTGCGCCCGAGATCACGATCGAGATCAAAAAGCCCATCCAAAGCTTCACCGCCGTACTATATCGTTTTTCTGCTTTGAGGGCATCCACGCCCAGCCAGCAAAGAAGCAGCGGGAAGAGGAAGGATGCAAAGCCGAAAAGGCCGAATAGAAGCTGATCCACCAAAAGATCCTTCAGAGGCACCTTGATGGGCGTATAAAGATAGACCGCCAGCAACAGCGCTCCTGCAAAAAAGAGCACCGCTTGAATACTGCGGCGGGTGGCCGCTTTTCTCTCGCGCTCTTTTGCTTTGCGTTCATCTGCTAATTGTTTTTTTGATTTACGGGGCAAGAGTTCCCCCTCCTTACTTTTTATTATAAAATACCTAATACTACTACAGCAATCCCTGCCGCCGCGCAATAGATCGTCGGCCAGAAAAGCCGATCCTTGGCAACCGCATATTTCATCAAAAGAATCGCGCCGATTCCGCTGATTACCGCCGCGGCCGCGGCCACTGCCGCAACGCTCCATTCAAGCGCCCCCAAGGCAGAAAGCGTTTCTGCCCGAAAAAGCTCCGATCCCAGAAAGGGAAGGCTCATCATAAAGGAAAATTCCAAAGCCGCCTCCCGATCAAAGCCCATATTCATGGCCATGGAAAGGGTAATGCCGCTGCGAGAGACCCCCGGCAGGGTGGCAAAGGCTTGGAAAAGGCCCAGCTTGATGCTATGGGAAGGCTTCATATCGGCAATCTGCCAATTTTTACATTCACTGTGATCCCCGATAAAGAGCAGGCCGCCGCTGAGCAGCATCATAAATCCGGTGAAAAGCAGGTTGCCGCTTACCATGGCGGTATAATCCACCTTCTGCCGCAAAAGCCCTGCCGCCAAAAGGGGAAGGGTCGATAAAAGCAGATAGACGGCCATCCTCTGATAGCGGGTGGCTTTTCTCCATTTGAAGGTCCCCTTGAAAAGCCCTGCGATCATGGAGCAGAACCCTGCGATCATTCCCCATATAGCCTTATGAAAGACCAAAACCACCGCAAGAAGGGCGCCCAACCGCAGCAAAACCTCAAGGCCTTCGTTTTCCAAAAAAGCGGCAGGCAGAAGGCCGTATTCCTTCACCGCCTGCAGATGGCCTCTGCCGCAGAGGGGCAAAAGCTCTCCCAAGCCCTCCATCAAGCCTAAAAGTAGTCCATATAAATAGTTCATCCGAAAATCCTCTATAAATTTACATAATAATCCACATTAATTTATTATAGCATCAATGGTTTTTTATTGCAACCATGTTTTTTTGCTTGACAGATTGACATAAAACCTCTATAATTTATTTTGGTGTATTAGTATATTTCTACAAATCCCCGCAGCAAGAGGGGATGGGTGGAAACACTCTGATATATTTCATACAACAACACAAGGAGGCAAGAAAAATGGAAACATGGCTTGTTGCGCTCATCGTTGGTGTTGTTGCGATTCTTGTAGGTTTTTTGGCCTTTATCTTCGGCTTTTTATATCGTAAAAAAGTCGGCGAGAAGCAGATCGGTTCTGCAAAAGAAGAGGCAAAACGAATCATTAACGACGCTATCAGGACTGCAGACACAAAGAAAAAAGAAACGCTCCTCGAAGCAAGAGAAGAATTGCATCGAGAGAGAAGTGAGCAGGAAAAGGAATTAAAAGAGCGTCGCGTGGAAGTATCGCGGCAAGAGAAACGATTGCAGCAAAGAGAAGAAATTCTCGATAAGAAGTACGATAATATCGACCGCAAGGAAGAAGCCCTTGCAGAGAAGACCCAAAAAGTGGAGCTTCTGCAGGAAGAGGTAGAGAAGGTAAAGCAAGCTCAAGTTGCTGTCTTGGAGCGGCTTTCCGGCTATTCTGCCGAGGCCGCCAAAGCCGAACTTCTGCATATGATGGATTCCGAGTTGGAGCATGAATATGCCCATCGGATCGCCGAA
The DNA here is from genome assembly GCA_017436525.1 of Clostridia bacterium. Classification (GTDB taxonomy): domain Bacteria; phylum Bacillota; class Clostridia; order Oscillospirales; family QAKW01; genus QAKW01. The sequence continues at coordinate 10,273 of JAFSCX010000059.1, forward strand.
TATGAAGACCGCTTTAAGGAAAATCTCGATGAGAGAAGCAGAATGCTCCTCTCCCTTGCAATTCAAAAATGCGCCGCCGACCATGTGGTAGAATCCACCGTATCGGTTGTCGCTCTGCCCAGTGATGAAATGAAGGGCCGCATCATCGGCCGCGAAGGCCGCAACATCCGCGCCCTGGAGACCATCACCGGCGTCGATCTCATCATTGATGATACCCCCGAGGCCATCACCCTCTCCAGCTTTGATCCCATCCGCCGCGAGGTGGCTCGGCAGACGCTGGAGAAGCTGATCTCCGACGGCCGCATCCACCCCGCCCGCATTGAGGAGACGGTGGAGAAGGTCCGCCGCGATCTGGAGATCGCCATGAAGAAGGAGGGCGAGCGCGCCACCTTTGAGACCGGCGTTCACGGCCTCCATCCCGACCTTGTCAAGCTGCTGGGTCGGCAAAAATACCGCACCAGCTATGGCCAGAATGTGCTCTGCCATTCCATCGAGGTCTCTCAGCTTTCCGGCTTGCTTGCCGCAGAGCTGGGCGCCGATGTTACCCTTGCCAAGCGGGCAGGCTTGCTCCATGATATCGGCAAGAGTGTCGATTTCGAAATGGAAGGCTCCCATATTCAGATCGGTGTGGATATTGCCAAAAAGTATAAGGAAAATGAGATTGTGGTCCATGCCATTGCCGCTCACCACGGCGATGTGGAGACCAAGACGGTCTATGATGCCATTGTGCAGGCCGCCGATGCCATCTCCGCCGCTCGCCCCGGCGCCCGCAGAGAGAATCTGGAGAATTATATCAAGCGTCTTGAAAAGCTGGAGGAAATCGCCAATTCCTTTGCCGGTGTAGAGAAAACCTTTGCCATTCAGGCAGGGCGCGAGATCCGTATCATGGTCAACCCCGAAAAGGTTTCCGATGATGCTCTGACCGTGCTCTCCCATGATATTGTAAAGAAAATTGAATCCGAGCTGGAATATCCCGGCCAAATTAAGGTTCATCTCATCCGCGAGAGCCGCGCCATTGACTTTGCGAAATAATCAAATACAGCGGTGCGACAGAACAGTCGCGCCGCTTTTCTTTTTCAAGAAGGAGTGCGCTCTTCCTCGGCAAAAGAAATAATAGCCGGTTATTTTGCGCTCCTTTTCAAAAACTAATGTTAAACCTTAAGGAATATAAGCGAGGTATTTTTATGGATTTTTTTGATCTTTTGGCGCTGATCGGCGGCCTTGCCCTCTTTCTCTTCGGCATGCAGCTGATGGGCAATGCCTTGGAGAAAAAAGCAGGCGGCGGGCTAAAGGCGGTCTTGGAAAAGATGACCGAGCGGCCTGTTACCGGCTTTTTGCTGGGGCTGATTGTAACCTGCGTGATCCAATCCTCCTCCGCTACTACGGTAATGGTCGTAGGCTTTGTCAATTCCGGCATCATGAAGCTGCGGCAAGCCATCTATATTATCATGGGCTCCAATATCGGCACCACCATTACCGCCTGGATTTTGAGCCTTACCGGCGTCTCGGGTGAGGCTTGGTATATCCAAATCTTCAAGCCCCAATCCTTTGTCCCGATCCTTGCGCTGATCGGCGTCATTTTCTTCGCCTTTCTTAAAAGTAACCGCCGCAAGGATACCGGCCTGATCCTTTTGGGTTTTGCTACTTTGATGACAGGGATGGAAGCGATGTCCGATGCAGTGGCAGGCCTGCGGGAAGTGCCCCAATTCGCCAATATCCTCACCCTCTTCACCAATCCCATTCTCGGCGTATTGGCAGGAGCGGTGCTGACGGCTATCATCCAGTCCTCCTCGGCTTCGGTAGGTATTCTGCAGGCCCTCTCTTCCACCGGCGCCATCTCCTTCGGCGCGGCGGTCCCCATCATCATGGGCCAGAATATCGGCACCTGCGCCACCGCCCTGCTCTCCTGCATGGGCGCCAATAAAAATGCAAAGCGCACCGCCTTTGTCCATCTCTATTTCAATGTATTGGGCACGCTGGTTTTGCTTGCTCTCTTTTCGCTGGCAAAGGCCTTTCTGGGCCTTGGATTCTTGGATTCTCTGATGATTGATGGCTTTTGGATCGCAGTGGTCCATACCGCCTTCAATGTCCTTTGCACGGTCCTTTGGATCCCCTTCATCGGCTTTTTGGAAAAGCTTGCCTGCATCACGGTCCGGGATACCGAAGAGAAGGAGCATTATGAGATTCTGGACGAGCGCCTTTTGGCCACCCCCGCCATCGCAGTGGACCGCTGCCGCGCAGTGGCCGGCACCATGGCCTCCCTCTCGGCCGATTCCATCAAGGACGCCTTTTTGCTGCTGGATACCTTTGATGAGAAGCGTTATGAGCAGATTCTTGCCTATGAGGAGAAGGTGGACCGCTATGAGGACCGCTTGGGCTCTTATCTGGTGAAGGTCTCGGCGCAGGAGCTGACCGATCGGGATAGCTTGGAGGCCGCCATTCTTCTGCATATCATCAGCGATTTTGAGCGCATCAGCGATCACGCGGTCAATATCCTTCAATCGGCAGAAGAAATTCGGGATAAAAAGCTTCAATTTTCGGGGGAAGCAAAAGCGGAGCTTTCTGTCATGATCCGTGCGGTTGATCGGATCGTGGGCCTTGCCCGCGATGCCTTTCTTCATGCAGATCTTGAAGCGGCTTCCATGGTCGAGCCCTTAGAACAGGTGGTGGATTCCTTAAAGGATACCATCAAATCCAAGCATATCGAGCGGCTGCAAAAGGGCGGCTGTACCATTGAGCTTGGCTTTGTCCTGACAGATCTTTTGACCAATCTGGAGCGCATTTCCGACCATTGCTCCAATATCGCAGGCTGTATACTGGAGATGGCCCATAAGGATCTGGCCATCCACCAATATCTGCGGTCTGTAAAAGGCGGGAAAAGGGAGCAATTCAACCGGCTCTTTGCCAAATTCCAAGAAGAATATCATCTGTAAAAATCAAAAAGCTGTGTGGAAAATCTACACAGCTTTTTTCTTATAATGGTTTATCTTTGATTTGCTTGGGGTTGCGGGGGAATTGCTTGGGTGTCGGCCTCACCTTGCGAATGATAATGATCCCGCGCTTATCTTCCTCTTCGGGAAGGGTATAAAGATGAAGCTTCTCTACCTTGCCCCCCAGCTGACCGATGGCGCCTCTTGCCCGCTCCAGCTCCTCTTCGGCGGTAGCGCCTTTATAAGCAATCAGCGCGCCCCCCACCTTCACCAAAGGCAGGCAATATTCGCAAAGCTTGGAAAGCTCGGCCACCGCGCGGGAGACCGCCTTATCATATTGCTCCCGATGGGCAGGATTCTTGCCGGCGTCCTCGGCCCGCAGATGAAGGGTGCGAATTTTTTGAAGCTGCAGCGCCTCAATCACCCCATCCAAGAAGGTAAGCCGCTTTTGCAAAGAATCCATCAATGTCATATCCAGATCCTGCTCCATCAGCTTTAGGGGCATGGAGGGGAATCCGCCCCCGCAGCCCACATCAATCACCTTCTCGCCTTTTTCAAAGCAACCAAGGGAAAGGGGATAGATGCTGTCCCAATAATGCTTTTTCATCATTTCATAGGGCTCGGTGATGGCCGTCAGATTCATGACCTCATTGGTCTTGAGAAGCATCTGCTCGAAGGTCAAGAGCTTTTGATCAAAATCCTCATGCGGGTTGAGCCCTTCCTTTTGCAGCAAGCGCCTGAGTTCATTGATTCTTTCCATCGTTTCTTCTCCTTTGCTCCAAGGCAATCATCAATACGCTGATATCCGCAGGGCTCACGCCGCTGATGCGGCTTGCCTGCCCGATGCTCATGGGCCGCACGCTGCTCAGCTTCTGCCTTGCCTCCAAGCGCAAGCCTTCAATGCTCTGATAATCCAAATCCTCCGGCAGGCGCCGCTTTTCCAATTTTTTGAATTCTTCTACCTTGGCAAGCTGCTTTTCGATATAGCCCTCATATTTCAAAGAAATTTCCGCCTGCTTCCATTCCGCACGCTTCAATTCGGGGCGGCCTTGATCAATGGGCGCCAAATCCTGATACCCCACTTGGGGGCGCGCAATCAGCTCCGCAAGGGATGCGCCGCCCGATAAGGGGGCGGTGCCGCAGCGCTCCAAAATCTCGTTGGCGCCCTTCGCGCCCGATACATAGGTGGTGCGAAGACGCTCGATTTCTTGCTCAATATGGGCTTTTTTTTCTAAAAACCGCTGATACCGCTCTTCACTGATCAGCCCCAGCTCATAGCCTAAGGGGGTCAGCCGCAGATCTGCATTGTCCTGCCGCAGCAGCAGGCGGTATTCGCTTCGGCTGGTCATCATCCGATAGGGCTCGGGGGTCCCTTTGGTAACCAGATCATCGATCAGCGTGCCGATATAGGAAGATGCCCGATCTAAGATCAGCGGCTCTTTTCCTTGGATGGCTCTTGCAGCATTGATCCCCGCTATCAGACCTTGGGCCGCCGCCTCTTCATAGCCAGAAGAGCCGTTGAACTGCCCTGCGCCATAAAGCCCGCCGATGGCCTTGAATTCCAAGGTGGGGTAGAGGGCCTGCGGATCAACACAATCGTATTGAATGGCATAGGCCACCCGCATGATCTCAGCTTTCTCCAAGCCTTGAATGGAATGGATCAATTCCCGCTGCACATATTCGGGCAAAGAGGAAGAGAGCCCCTGCAGATACATCTCCTCTGTCTCCAACCCGCATGGCTCTACAAACAGCTGATGGGCATTCTTTTCCTGAAACCGCATCACCTTATCTTCAATGCTGGGGCAATAGCGAGGGCCGATGCCCTTAATATCGCCGCTATAAATGGGGGAGAGATGGATATTCTCCCGAATAATCTGATGGGTCCGCTCGTTGGTGCCGGTAAGATAGCAAACCACTTGATTTTCTCCGATTTGCTCATTCTCAAAGGAGAAGGGAATAATCTCTTCGTCCCCCTCCTGCACCTGCATTTTGGAAAAATCCAACGACCGCCGATTCACTCTGGCAGGGGTGCCGGTCTTAAACCGCCGCAGAGGCACGCCCATCTTTTCCAAGCAATCGCTCAGCGCGCCCGCGGCATACATGCCGTCGGGCCCGCCGGGGGTATGGCTCTTGCCGATGATAATCTCGCCCTTCAGATAGGTGCCGGTGGCAAGAATCACCGCCTTGGCCGTGTAGCGGGCGCCCAGATGGGTTACCACTCCGGTTACGCGGCCCCCTTCGCTTTCGATCTCCACAATCTCCCCCTGAATCAGCATGAGATTTTCCTGCTTCTCCAAGGCATGCTTCATATAAGTCGTATAAGCTCTGCGATCGGATTGCACCCGCAAGGAATGGACCGCCGGCCCTTTTCCTAAGTTGAGCATCCTGCTTTGCAGGAAGGTGGCATCCGCCGCCTTGCCCATCTCGCCGCCCAAGGCATCAATCTCGCAGACCAAATGCCCCTTGGCGGTGCCGCCGATGGAAGGATTGCAGGGCAGGTTGCCCACTCCATCCAAGCAGATGGTAAAGATCCCCACCTTGCACCCAAGCCGCGCCGCCGCTAAGGCCGCCTCAATCCCTGCGTGCCCCGCACCGATCACCGCAACATCTAAATTTTCAACCAAATATTTTTCCATAAATCTGCCTTTTCACCATATGTATAAATTTTTATAATTATACTTTGCCATTCTTTTTCAGAGTATAAATATTTATAATTATACTTTATGCGAATTTTCTCCCAGTATAAAAATTTATAATTATACTTTTTGCGGTCTTTCTCAAAGTATAAATATTTATAATTATACTTTGACACTCTTTTTCAGAGTATAAAAATTTATAATTATACTTTGACACTCTTTTTTAGAGTATAAAAATTTATAATTATAATTTCTCTGAATTTTTATTATCCTGCTGAATAAGCGAGAAATTTTTGAGGTATTTTTTCTTTTCTCCGAGAGAAGGCGTATATGGATACGCCGAAGGAGGAAAAAGGAAAAAGAGCCAAAAAGATCCGCTTATTCTTTTATTTTCCGACGCAAAAGCGGGAGAATATTCGATCGATCATCTCATCGGTTACCTCCTGACCGGTGATCCCGCCCAGATGGCTTGCAGCTTCAGTAAGATCAATAGAGACCAGATCGGGGGTAAAGCCTTGGGCAAGGCCTGCGGCGGCTGCTTGGACTGCATTTTTTGCCGCAAGCAAATCTGCAAGCTGGAGGGGATCGGTCAGGACCCCTTCTGCCGCCGCATCCTCTACCGAATACTGGGTGCGAACCCATTCATCAATCAAGGCGCAACCCGCTCCATTTTGGGCAGAAATCTTTACTATATGTTTATAATGCTTTGAAATATACTCTTCGTCAATCAGCTGAGGAAGATCTGCCTTATTGATGATGGCCAAGTTTTGCGCATCCGCATAAGATAGGATCAACTGCCGATCATCCTCATTCAAAGGGCGGGAACCATCAAATACCGCAAAGACCACCCTTGCCGCTTCCGCTTCTTTTCGGGCGATGGAGATGCCCTGCTGCTCTATGGGATCGGCGGTGCTTCTCATGCCTGCCGTATCGGAAAGATGGCAGGTAAGATCCCCTAAGCGGCAGCCCTCCCGCACCATATCACGGGTGGTGCCGGGGATGGCGGATACAATGCTCCGCTCATAGCCGAGAAGCTGATTCATCAGGGTGCTTTTTCCCACATTGGGAGCGCCCACAATGGCGATCGAAAGCCCTTCTCGGATCAACCGCCCTGTTTTGGTCCCCTCGACAAGGGCGCTCAGTTCCTCTGCGATCTCCTCTAAAGCAGGCAGATATTCTTCGGCCGGCTCGTCTATTTCTTCGGGAAAATCCACATAAGCCATCAGCTCAGTATTCAAATCCACCAGCCGCTCATAAAGCCGATTGATTTTTCGGGAAAGCGTTCCTTCCATGCGAGAGAGGGCATTTTTTTGCTGGGCTTTGGAGGTGGCCTCGATCAACTCAATCACCGCCTTCGCGGAAACAAGATCTAATTTGCCATTCAAATAGGCCCGCTTGGAAAACTCCCCCGGGCCTGCCGGAGCACAGCCGCGCCGCACCAACAGCTCCATTACACTCTGCAAGACAAATAAGCCACCATGGCAGCAAAGTTCTGCCGTATCCTCCCCCGTATAAGAGCGAGGGCCGAGAAAGCAGGTAACCATCGCCTCGTCTAAGGGTGCGCCGTCTTCTTCAATGCGATAAAGAGCGGCTTTTCCGTGGACTACGGTAAAGGGCGCTCCGTTTTTCTTTTTCAAAATTCCTTCCAAGATGGAAAAGGTCTCCCGCCCGCTGATGCGGATGATCCCCAGCGCCGCAGTGGCGGGGGCGGTGGAGATGGCGCAGATGGTTTGGCTCATTTTCATTCCTCATTCAAAATAGTATTCATTTTATTTTACAACAACTGCATAAAAGTTGCAATATGATTTCCGTTGCCTTTTGTAAAAAAGAGGAAAAAATAGATAAAAAGAAGGAAGGTGGCCGAAAACCGTGAAGATTTATAATAAAAAACACTTTTCTGCCGCCCTTCTTAATGGTATAAATCTAATATTTTTCGTTTGTTTATTGAAAATCAAGAGCCCTTTCGTTATAATGAGGACAAAGCAAATTTTTCCTGCTTCACCATTAAAATTTTGCTGCTTCAAGGAGGCAAAACCATGAAATTCAATCTGATCCATCTGCCCGATGAATTAAAGGGTCCCTTAAAAGAGATTGAAGGCCGGCTTTCCTTCTCTATGGGGGAAGAGGGGAGAGCCGTCAAGGTGCAAAAGGGCGAGAAACTCTCCATTGATGCATCCGGCGAAGAAATCTTGCTCACCTATCATAAAAAGGTAGAATTTTTCCGCCTTCTAACGCTGTTGCCCTCCCATTTGGAAGGGGTTTATGAAGAGACGCCCGCCCATGAGGATCTCTGCCTGATGAGCGATTGCTCCCGCAATGCCGTCTTCAATATGAAGGGCGCAAAGAAAATGATCCGCGCTCTGGCGCTGATGGGTTTTACCTCCTTTATGCTCTATACCGAGGATACCTATGAGATTCCCGAGTATCCTTTCTTTGGATATCAAAGAGGTCGTTTTTCTCAGGCAGAGCTGAAGGAAATCGACGATTATGCCGCTTCCTTCGGCATCGAGGTGATCCCCTGCATCCAGATGCTGGCCCATCTCAATGGGGCGCTCCGTTGGCCTGCCTTTGGAGATGTTACCGATGTGGGCGATATTCTCTTGGTAGGGGAGGAGAAAACCTATCAACTGCTGGATGCTATGCTCCGCTCTCTCAGAAAGGTCTTTCGCACCAAAAAAATCCATATCGGCATGGATGAAGCCCATCTTTTAGGCTCCGGCAAATATCTGGATAAAAACGGCTACCGCCCCCGCTCTGAGATTCTTTTGGAGCATCTGGAGAAATGCTGCAAAATGTGCGCCGCATATGATTTTGAGCCGATGATGTGGAGCGATATGTTCTTCCGTATCCAATTCGATGGCCAATATTATGTGGAAGAAGGGGAGATCGAGCAGAAGGTGATGGATCTTGTGCCCGAAAATCTCTCCTTGGTTTATTGGGATTATTATTCCGAAAACGAAAAAATCTTCCGCCATATGGTCCATTGCCATAAGCAATTCAAAAATCCCATGATCTTTGCAGGGGGCGCTTGGAAATGGCATGGAATGAGCCCTTGTAATTTCTTCTCCTTAAAGGTCAATGATATCCACTTGAAGGTATCCAGAGAAGAGCGGGTTCCCATGGTCATCGCCACCGCATGGGGAGATAATGGCGCCGAAGCCAGCCAATTTTCCATCCTGCCCACCCTGCAGCAATATGCGGAATATTGCTATGCAAAAGGGGAGGATCGCTCTTGGGTTGCCAAGCGCTTTGAAGAGACCTTCCAAATTCCCTTTGATACCTTCCTTTTGCTGGATAGCCCTGCCCTTCTTTCCGATAATAAAGAGCTATCCCGCAGGAAAATCAATAGTAAGCATCTTCTTTATAATGCTCCTCTTGCCGGCTGGTTGGATTGGTGCATTAAGCCCTTCTACGCTACCGAATATGCCGAAAAAGCAAAAGCCCTCCATGAAATTCCAAAGAATGAATATTCTTATCTTTTTGAATCGGCCGCAAAGCTTTGCGATGTATTGGCGCTGAAAGCCACCCTCTCTTTGGATATCCGCGCCGCCTATGAAAAGAAGGATAAAAAAGCCTTGAAAGAGCTTGCTGAAATCCGCATTCCCGCCACCATCAAAGCCTTGGAAAATTATCTGCCTTTCGCAAGAGCAGAATGGTATATGGATAATAAAACCTATGGTTTTGATGTAATCGAAATTCGCATCGGCGGCTTGAAAGAGCAGCTCTCTTCCACTGCGCTGATGCTCCATTCCTTCCTCAAAGGAGAGATAGAAAAGATCGATCAGCTGGAAGAGCCTCTCTTAGAAGGCCCCAATCCAAAAAATAATTGGGCCTTGCTCGTAACCGGCGTTGTCAACTAAATAAAAAAAGAGCCAAATGGCTCTTTTTTTCTTGCCCTTTTCACTTTTGATATCATGATATCATGATATCAAAATCATACTAAAAAAGAAGAGGATCGAAATATTTCGGTCCTCTTTTGAGATTACTTTTTATAGCCGACGACTACGCGGCGCTTGGGCTCGGAGCCAACCGAGAAGGTGGTGATATTCCCTCTGCCGGTCAGAGCTGCATGAATAATGCGGCGCTCATAGGGGCTCATGGGCTCCATGGTGATATTTCTCTTATACTTGATAGCCTTTTCGGCATTCTTTTGTGCAAGTGCTTCTAAGGTACGGATTCTCTTTGCCCGATAATTTTCAGTATCAACGGTAACGCGGATCTTTTCATTGCGGCCTTTATTGATGACCAGATTGCAAAGATACTGGACCGCATCCAGCGTCTCGCCCCGTCTGCCGATCAGGATGCCCATCTTAGCGCCGCTGACTTCGGCGTAATAATGGCCGTCGTCGCCCAGCTCAACCTTGACAGCGCCCTCTTCCTCCGCACCGATATGGGGCAGCAGGCCCAGCAAGAATTCTTCAATCTTTTTGGAATGTTCGTCGTCCACCGGGCTCTTCTGCACCTCGGGCAGAAGGGGAGCGGCTGCTTTCTCTGCCTTGGGCGCTTTTTCCTTGGCAGGTTTTTTCTCCTTTTTGGAAAGCTTCTCCGGCTCCCATGCGGGGACCTTTACTTCCTTCTTCGGTTCTTCCTTCTTGGGCTCTTCCTTTTGGAGTTGCTCATCGGAAACCTCGATCTCTACCTTAATCTTGGCAGGGGTCGCGCCGATGCCGAAGATGCCTTTGGTAGGAGTCTCTTCCACAAAATAGCTGAGCAGGTCCTTATCCTCCCCCAGCTCAGAAGCTGCAAGCTCTACAGCCGCTTCAATGGTTTTTCCTTCAAAAAATAATTCTTTAATTGCCATTTTTTATTGATCCTCACTTTTTCTTCTTGGATGCAGCCAAAGCGGCGGCCTTTTTCTGGGCTGCTGCGCTGCGCTTTTCTTTACGAGCATTCTTTTCCTGCTCCATTTTTTGCTCCACCTCAGCCAATACCTTCTTGGGATCATAGATCTTATTGAGAAGGAAGGTCTGGGCGATGCTGAAGAGGTTGCCGATGATCCAGTATAAACCTAATGCACAGTTCAGCGAATAGGTAAAGAACAGCGACATTAAAGGCATCATATAAAGCATCATCTTATTGCTGCTTTGGGTAGAGGGATCTGCTGCTTGCTGCATGGGGCTGAGTTTCTGAGAAACCCAAGATACCAAAAAGCTGGTTACGCAAGCGATAATGGGGATCAGAATCATCCAGGACCAGAATTGCTCATTGGGGGTGCGGGAAAGATTGATGATCCCAAAGACCTCATCGCCGGGAAGGGAGGTGCCGGAAAGATTATAGATCTGCAGCTCATGGTTGCTGATGGTGGTAACGGCGGCTTCTCCTGCCGTGATCTTATCTACGACCTTTTGAAGGCTCTCGGGCAGATTTTGAATCTTCATGGCCAGCTCATAAACCCGCTGAGCCGTCTTAGAGGTGAAATATTCCCCGTAATATACATAGGTAAGGGGATGCCGCACAATGGAATAGATCAAAAAGATCAGCGGCAGCTGAATCAGCATGGGCAGGCAAGAGCTCATGGGATTATAGCCCTCTCGCTGATAAAGCTTTTGCAGCTCCATACTGTATTTTTCACGATTGCTTCCGTATTTCTTTTGCAGCGCATCCTGATAGGGCTTAAGGCGCACCATATTCAAAGAATTCTTCTGCTGCTTCAAAGAAAAGGGGAAGGTGATGATCTTGGTAATCAGCGCATAGGCAACCAATGCCCATGCATAGTTATTGAGCAGGTTCATACACTGCTGCATGAGCCATGCAAAGGGAACGATTAAATAACTCCAAATACTCATTTTTTCTTCTCCTTCTTAAATAAATCCGGTACCGGATCGATCCCGCCCTTGGACCATGGATTACAGCGCAGCAAGCGCCATAAAGCAAGGCCTCCGCCGATCAATATGCCGTAGCGCAAAATCGCCGTGGAGGCGTAGGCGGAGCAGGTGGGATAAAATTTGCACCGCGCAGGAAGATAGGGAGAAATCCATTTTTGATATGCCACAATCGGCAGAATCAAAATTTTTCGAATGGTTTTCAGTATGCTCACGCTGAAAAATGCTCCTTTATAATCCTTGCAAGATCAGTGCTTTTCATAGAAAGGCAGCGGCTTCTTGCCACAATGATAATATCACACCCTTTGGGTAAAATATCCAAGTTTGCGTAAACTGCTTCCCGAATAATCCGCCTCGCACGATTGCGGGCAGGGGAATTTCCCAGCTTTTTGCTGACGGTAATCCCAAGGCGGGTCTTTCCCATTCGGTTTTTGCGCCAATAGACCACCATTTCCTTTTCCACAAAGGACTTTCCCTGATGGTAGGCTCTTTTGAAATTTACATTTTCTTTTACACTCTCGATTCTCATTGCGAAGAGGCCCTCATTTCAATAAAAAAGGCCACAAACATCCATTTGCGGCCTTTATTATCATTTAGTGCGTTAATCTTTTTCTGCCTTTTGCCCTTCTTCTGGCCAAAACCTTTTGACCGTTGGCAGTTCTCATTCTCTTTCTGAAGCCATGAACTTTGCTTCTCTGGCGCTTCTTAGGCTGATAAGTCCGAACCATTTTTCAATCCTCCTTCTATATCTTTTCAAGATAGTAATTCATTTTTGAGCAAAATACATTATATATAAGTAAACATAATTTGTCAATAAAATTTTCAAAATTTCAAGCTCTCGCGGATAAACTCCACCAATTCTTCGATCTTCACCCGCTTTTGCTCCATGGAATCGCGGAACCGAATGGTAACGCATCCATCCTCCTCGCTATCAAAATCATAGCAGATGGAGAAGGGGGTTCCGATCTCATCCTGCCGGCGATAACGCTTACCGATGGAGCCTGCATCATCAAATTCCACATTAAATTCCTTGCAAAGGACATTATATACCTTTTCCATGGCAGGGCCGGAAAGCTTCTTGGAAAGGGGAAGAACCGCCGCTTTCACAGGAGCAAGAGCCGGATGCAGGCGCAAAACAACCCGCACATCGCCTTTTTCCGCATCCAAGACTTCCTCATCATAAGCATCGCAAAGGAAGGCAAGCAAGACACGATCGGCGCCCAAAGAGGGCTCTACCACATAGGGAATATAATGCTCATTGGTCTCGGGATCGAAATACTCCAAGGATTTGCCGCTGGCTTCCTGATGGCGGCCCAGATCATAATTGGTCCGATCGGCAATGCCCCAAAGCTCACCCCAGCCGAAGGGGAAGAGAAATTCAATATCGGTGGTTGCCTTGGAATAGAAGGAAAGCTCCTCCTTCTCATGATCCCGAAGGCGCATATTTTCTTCCTTCATGCCAAGGGAGATCAGCCAATTCTTGCAATAATCTTTCCAATAATAGAACCAATCCAGATCGGTATCGGGCTTGCAGAAGAATTCACATTCCATCTGCTCAAACTCACGGGTACGGAATACAAAGTTGCCCGGCGTGATCTCATTTCTGAAGGATTTACCGATCTGGCAGACGCCGAAGGGCAGCTTCTTTCTGGTGGTGCGCTGGATATTGGCATAGTTGACAAAGATACCCTGCGCCGTCTCGGGCCGGAGATATACCTCATTTTTAGCATCCTCCGTAACGCCGATATAGGTCTTAAACATCAGATTGAATTTGCGGATATCGGTAAAATTGGCTTTCCCGCAATCGGGGCAGACAATATTATGCTCCTTGATGTATTCCTCCATCTGCTCGAAGGTCATTCCTTCTGCATGGCCGCCTTCATCCTCGATCAGCTTATCTGCACGATGGCGGGCATGACATTCCTTGCAATCCATCAAAGGATCGGAAAATCCGCCCACATGGCCGCTGGTAACCCAGGTTTCGGGGTTCATGATGATGGCGGAATCCAAGCCGACGTTATAGGGAGATTCCTGCACAAATTTCTGCCACCAGGCACGCTTTACATTATTTTTCAGCTCCACTCCCAAAGGACCGTAATCCCAGGAATTGGAAAGGCCGCCGTAGATCTCGCTTCCGCTATATACAAATCCACGGTTTTTGCAGAGTGTTACCACCTGCTCCATTGTCTTATCCGTATTTTTCATGGCTCCATCCTCCAATTATTATCTAAATCAGTATTATATCTTGAAAAATCCCCCTTGTCAACCAAAATCCAAATTAAATAATGATACTATATTATAAGTAATTATATATAAATTAGATATTGAAATTATATTATTTGTATGTTAAAATAAAGTGTAATTTTATTGTTTTCAACAGATTGTTCACAAAAGGGGGAAAAATCATGCAATCTTTTAAGGATGTTTGGGATAAAGCGTTGGTTGTCTTGGAGCGGGAATTGAATTCCACCTCCTTTGAAAGCTGGGTCAAGCTTTTGATTCCCATGAAAATGGAAAATGATACCGCTTATTTTTGCGTATCCACACTTTTTCAAAAAAACATTATCGATAAAAAATATAAAAAACAAATTGAAGATGCCATTGCCGAGACCATCGGCTTTGAAGTAGAAATCAAGGTGATGACAGAAGAGGAAGTTCCTCCCCGTTTCCGAGAGATCGCCCAGAAAAAGCATGAAGAGGTCCATACCGCGCTGCCCATCAATGAAGAGGAATTCAGAGCCTTTAATGCCAAGACGAATTTGACCTTTGAAAATTTTGTAACCGGCAAGGAGAATGAATTTGCCCATGCAGCCGCCTTGGCCATTGCCAATAATCCTGCAGGCGCTTATAATCCCTTCTTCCTCTATGGCCATAGCGGCCTTGGGAAAACCCATCTGATCAACGCCATTGCCAATAAGATCGGGGAAAAGAATCCCGAGATGAAGATTCTTTATGTAAAGGGGGATGAATTCACCAGCGAGCTGATTGATGCCATCCAGCACAATACCCAGCGGCAGTTCAAAAATAAATACCGCATGGCAGATGTCCTTTTGATGGACGACGTGCAGTTTATCAGCGGTAAAACCGCCATTCAGGAAGAATTCTTCCATACCTTTGATGCCCTTTATGAAAGCGATAAGCAGATCATCCTGACCTCCGATCGGCCGCCTAAGGAGCTGATGACCTTGGAGGAGCGGCTTCAATCCCGCTTTTCCATGGGGCTGATCGCCGATGTGCAGCCGCCCGAATATGAAACCCGCGTTGCGATCATTAAGCGGAAGGCCAAGCTCTATAATTTGAATATTTCCTCGGAAGTAGTCGAGCTGATCGCCTCTAAAATCAAAACCAATGTACGGGAGCTGGAGGGCACCATTAAAAAGCTGAAGGCTTATAATTCCCTTTGGGGCCAGACCCCCACCATCGCCCTTGCAAAGGATGCCATGGAGGCGGTGATTAAGGAAAATATCGGCTCCATAATTACGCCTGCCTCCATTATCGACCATGTCTCCCGCTATTATAATATCACCATTGATGATATTAAGAGCGAGAAAAAGCGCAGCGAAATCATTTCTGCCCGCCGCATGGCCATGTATATCATTCGGGAGACCACCGATCTTTCTCTGCCGGAAATCGGCAAGGAAATGGGCGGCAAGAATCATACAACGGTTCTTTATAACATCCGCAAGATGGAAGATACCATCAAGCAGGATCCCGCAACCGCAAAAATTGCTGCGGAACTGATGGAAAATATCAAAAAATCTTATTAACAGATTTATTAAAATTAAACAGGGGGTTTTCAACGGTTTCCACAGAATTATGAACAGTTTACATAATAATGTGAAATACCTTTGATAGATTTCAGCCCCATCAACATGCATTTAACAAGCAATTTTTCCCATTCCCATCGTCAAAAAGCCCCTTTTTAAGGGTTATCAACACTACAACAACTACTACTTCATCAAAGAAAGAAAAGAAAGGAATGATTCACCCATGAAATTCTGCTGTGAAAGAGCCATTCTGAATGAAGCCATCGGGATTGTGCAAAAAGCGGCCAGTGCGAAATCCACCATTCCGGCCTTGGAAGGAATTTTAATTGAAATTTCCGAGAGCGGAACGGTTCGCTTCAGCGCCTATGATCAAAATATTTCGATCTCTTATGAAATTGAAGCAGAGGATACCGAAAAAGGAACCATCATTCTCAATTCCCGCCTGTTTGGTGAGATTATCAGAAAACTTCCTGCCTGCGAGGTAACGGTAGAGGCCGATAATAAGACGCTTCTCACCACCATCAACGGCGGAAATTCCAATTTTACCATTACCGGTATGAGCGATGAGAATTTCCCCGAGCTGCCGGATGTATTAAGCGAAAACGGAATTACCCTTACCTATTCCGATTTCAAAACCATGGTGCGGCAGACCATCTTTGCGGTCTCCATTACGGATCTGAAGCCGATTCTGACGGGTGTTCTTTTTGAACTGAATCCCGAGGAGGGGACCATCTCGGCTGTGGCAGTCGATAATTTCCGCCTTGCCATTCGAAAGGTTCCGTTTGTGCAGGTGCAGGGGGAATTTAATAAGGTGGTCATCCCCTCAAGAGCCCTCAATGAGCTTTTGAAGATTTTGCCCGATAGCGAAGAGGATACCATTGAGATTCGCCATAGCAAGAATTTTGTCTCCTTCCGCTTTGGAAGTGTATGGATGGTTTCCCGCCTTTTGGAGGGTGAATTCCTTGATTATAAGGCCGCCATTCCCAAAAATTTCAAATTTCAAGTAAAGGTCAATGTCAGAGCATTTGAGCAGGTAATTGAGCGGGCCTCTTTGATGGCCAATGCTTCCATCATCAGCCCTATTCGCTGCTGCTTTGATTTTGATCATATTGATATCTCCACCGCCTCCAATATCGGTAAATTTGAAGATTCCATCGAATGTGAAGAATTTTCCGATAAGATGGTGATCGGCTTCAATTATAAATATATGCTGGCCGCCCTTGCCGCCTGCGATGATGAAGAGATCATGATCGAGCTGCAGAGCAATCTGGCGCCCATTATTTTGCGGCCGATGGAAAAGGATGATTATCTCTTCTTGGTATTACCCTTGAGAATGAAGGAATAACAATGCAAAAATTAGTAATTAAGGATGAATATATCCGCCTTTGCGATGCGCTGAAGCTGATGGGTCTTGCAGAGACCGGCGGAATCGCAAAGCTGATGATCTTAAATGAAGAGGTTGCTGTCAACGGTGAGATTTGCCTGATGAAGGGAAAAAAGCTCTATGCAGGAGATCAATTTTCCTTTGAGGGTGAAGATTATATCATCGCCAAATGAAGATTTTAAGGCTACGGCTTGAAAATTTCAGAAATTTTGAGGAT
This sequence comes from Clostridia bacterium, assembly GCA_017436525.1. GTDB lineage: Bacteria > Bacillota > Clostridia > Oscillospirales > QAKW01 > QAKW01. Next base: position 27,029 of record JAFSCX010000059.1, read on the forward strand.
ACCGCCCTTGATTTTACCGATGGGATCAATATTTTGGCAGGAAATAATGCCCAAGGGAAGACCAACTGCATTGAGGCGATTTATTTTTGCACCTGCTTAAAAAGCTATCGGGTCAAAAGAGAGGAGCAGCTGATTCGCTTCGGCAAAGAAAAGGCTGCCATAACCTTGGATTTTTCGATAGGGAGCAGGGAAGAGCAGCTGCAGATTCTCTTTACCAAGGATAAGCCGAAGGAATACCGCCATAACGGCTTGGTGATCCCAAGGCTTCGAGATCTTTTGGGCTGCTTTCAATCGGTGATCTTTACCCCCGACCATCTGAATCTGATTAAGGAAGGCCCTCAAAAGCGCAGAAGCTTTTTGGATATGGCTTTATGCTCCTTGGATCTTCAATATACCGATCAGCTGCTCAATTATCAAAAGATCCTCAAAAATCGCAATGCTCTACTCAATCAATGCAGGGAAGATCCCTCTAAAAAAGAGATGCTTTTCATTTGGGATGAAAAGCTTGCGGAGGCCGGCTCCTATATTGCCAAAGCAAGGCAGGATTATCTTTTGAGATTGGATGAATATGCAAAGGATTTTTACCGCTCCATTTCCAAAGGTGCAGAAAAACTAAAGCTTCTTTATCTGAATCAATTTACCAAAGAGCAAGCGGCAAGAGAAGAGTTTCATTCTCTTTTCTTAAACCGATTGGAAAAGACCCGGGAGCAGGATATTGCTCTGGGGCAGACCGTCAGCGGCGTTCATAAGGATGATATTTTGATCCTTTTGGCCGGCAAGAGCATGAAGTATTTCGGCTCCCAAGGGCAGATCCGCTCGGCGGTGCTTTCCATGAAGCTTGCGGAGGCAGAGTGTGTGGCAGAGCGGTGCGGCCATTATCCGATTTTATTATTGGATGATATTTTATCGGAGCTGGATGCCCACCGCCAAAAATTCATCTTTTCCAAAATGGAAGGGCATCAGACGGTGCTATCCACTTGTGAGCTCGGTAAAATCCGCAAAAAAGGCGATAAAGTATTTTTTATTAAAGAAGGAAAGGTGGTAAGAGAGCGTGTATCTTCATCTGGGTCAGGATGTATTGATTAAAAAAGAGCATATCATCGGCATCTTTGATATGGATAAAGCCACCGTTTCCAAACGAACAAGGGATTTTTTGAAAGAAAAAGAGAAGGAATTCAAGCTGATCAATGTAGCCACCGATATTCCGAAATCCTTCATTGTCTGCAATTGGGGAATGGACGTGGTGGTCTATATCTCGCAGATCTCTCCTCAAACCCTCTTAAAACGGTGTAATTACATTAAGAAAATATCTTATATATAAAGATAAGTGAAAGGACAGTTGAAAATGGCTCAAGAAAAAGTAACCAACCAATATGATGAATCTTCCATTCAGGTATTGGAAGGCTTAGAGGCAGTCAGAAAGCGCCCCGGTATGTATATCGGCTCCACCTCTGTAAGAGGTCTCCATCATCTGGTCTATGAGATTGTAGATAATTCGATTGATGAGGCGCTGGCAGGCTATTGCGATACCATAACGGTCAGAATCCTGCCGGATAATATTATCGAAGTGGAGGATAACGGCCGCGGAATCCCTGTGGGAATCCATCCCAAAATGGGGATTCCTACTGTCGAGGTAGTCTTCACTATCCTCCATGCAGGCGGTAAATTCGGCGGCGGCGGATATAAGGTATCCGGCGGTCTTCATGGCGTAGGCGCTTCGGTTGTAAACGCCCTTTCCCAATGGCTGGAGGTAGAGGTCCATGACGGCAAGAAGATTCATGCCCAGCGCTATGAGCGGGGCCATTCCTGCGGCCCGCTGCAGGTGGTAGGGGATACCGATCATACCGGCACCAAGGTGCGCTTTTTGGCGGACGATCAAATCTTTGAGACGCTGGAATATGAATATGAGGTCCTCTTGAAACGGTTGCGTGAGCAGGCATTTTTGAATGCAGGCTTGCGGATTGTCTTTGAAGATCTTCGGGACGAAGAGAAGGTAAGGAGCAAAAATCTTTGCTATGAGGGCGGTATTCGGGAGTTTGTTACTTATCTGAATAAGAGCAAGGAGCCCATTCATGAAGAGGTCATCTATGTCAGCGGAATGAAGGGCACTTCTATGGCAGAGATCGCCATGCAGTATACCACCAAATATGATGAGACATTGATCTCCTTTGCCAACGATATCAATACCACCGAAGGCGGTACCCATGAGACCGGCTTTAAGGCGGCCATGACCAATGTGATCAATAATTATGCCAGAAAGCATAATTATCTGAAGGAAAAGGATAGCAATCTTTCCAGCGAGGATGTGCGGGAGGGGTTGACGGTCATCATCAGTGTCAAGGTGGAGGAGGCGCAATTTGAGGGCCAGACCAAGACCAAGCTCGGAAACAGCGAGGTGCGCGGCTTGGTTAGCTCCATTATCACCGAAAAGCTGACGGAATTCTTTGAAGAGAATCCCAAGATCGCCAAAACCATCATCGGCAAGGCCGTTTCCGCCTCGCAGGCAAGAGAGGCTGCAAGAAAGGCAAGAGAGAGCGCCAGAAAGAGCGCCCTTTCCACCTCCCTTTCTCTGCCCGGAAAGCTTGCCGATTGCCAGAGTAAGGATACCAAATATACCGAAATCTATATCGTTGAGGGAGATTCGGCAGGCGGCTCTGCCAAGGATGGCCGCGACCGCCGTTTCCAAGCAATCCTTTCCCTTTGGGGCAAGATGCTGAATGTGGAAAAATCCCGCTTGGATAAGGTTTATAATAATGATAAGCTGCAGCCGGTCATTGCCGCGCTGGGTACCAATATCGGCGCCGATTTTGATCTTGAAAAGCTCCGCTACGGCAAGGTCATCATTATGGCGGATGCGGACGTGGACGGTGCGCATATCCGCACCCTGCTGCTGACCTTCTTCTTCCGCTTTATGCGGCCTTTGATCGAGGGCGGATATGTCTATACCGCTGTCCCCCCGCTTTATAAGCTGGTAAAGGGCAAGGAAACCCGCTATGCCTATTCCGATGAAGAGCGGGATAAAATCTCCGCAGAGCTTCGGGGCGAGGATGGCAAGGGCAAGGTAGAAATCAGCCGGAATAAGGGTCTTGGTGAGATGGATGCCAAGGAGCTTTGGGCCACCACCATGGATCCCGAGACCCGAACCTTGAAGCAATTTACCTTAGGCGATGCCATCGCCGCCGATCAGACCTTCTCTGTTCTGATGGGCGAGAAGGTAGAGCCGAGAAAGGCATTTATCGAAGAGAATGCCAAATATGTCATGAATCTGGATGTATAAAGGAGGTGCGATGAAAAATGGCAAAATATGATCAATTTGATACCAGCAGTTATGAAAATCAATATATTGTCCCCGTTGATCTGGAAAAAGAGATGAAAACCTCTTATATCGACTATGCCATGTCGGTAATCGTCGGCCGTGCGCTGCCGGATGTGCGGGATGGATTAAAGCCGGTCCATCGCAGAATCCTTTATGCGATGTATGAAGATAATCTGACCAGCGATAAGCCCTTCCGCAAATCGGCTACCTGCGTAGGCGATGTATTGGGCCGTTATCATCCCCATGGCGACGCTTCGGTCTATGATGCGCTGGTTCGCTTGGCCCAGCCCTTCTCTCTGCGTTATCCCTTGGTAGAGGGCCATGGTAACTTCGGTTCGATCGACGGCGACCCTGCCGCAGCCTATCGTTATACCGAGGCCAGAATGAGCAAAATCTCCAATGAGATGCTCAAGGATATTGAAAAGGATACCATCGATTGGGATCCCAACTTTGATGAGACCCGCAAAGAGCCGCGCGTATTGCCCGCAAGATACCCCAATCTTTTGGTCAACGGCTCTTCCGGTATCGCCGTCGGTATGGCGACAGATATTCCGCCCCATAATCTTCGGGAAGTCGTCGATGGCGCCATCGCCCTTCTGGACAACCCGGAGATGGATGTGGATGAGCTTTGCGAATATATCAAGGGCCCCGATTTTCCCACCGGCGCAATCATCATGGGCAGAAGCGGCATCCGCAATGCCTATCGGACCGGCCGCGGTAAAATCTATGTCCGCGCAAAGGCAGAGATCGAGGAATGGAAGGACGGCCGCTTCAAGATCGTCGTCAATGAAATCCCCTATATGGTCCGTAAAGCCGCTCTGATCGAAAAGATCGCCGAGGAGGTCAAGACCGGCCGAATCGAGGGCATCTCCGATATTCGGGATGAAACCGATAAGGATGGCTTGCGCTTTGTCGTCGAGTTGAAAAAAGAGGCCAATCCGCAGGTGATCCTCAATCAGCTTTATAAATATACCGATATGCAGGTTACCTGCTCGGTGATTATGCTTGCCCTTGTCCATGGTGAGCCGAAGGTGCTTACCTTGAAGCAGATGCTGGAGCAATATCTGCTGCATCAAAAGGAAGTCATCCGCCGCAGGACTGCTTATGAGATTAAAAAGGCAGAGGCCAGAGCCCATATCTTAGAGGGTCTTTTGAAGGCCATCGATCATATTGACGAGGTAATTTCCATCATCCGCGGCAGTAAGCATATTGCCGATGCCAAAGAAAAGCTGATGAATCGCTTTGATCTGGATGAGATTCAAGCGCAGGCGATTGTTGAGATGCGCTTGGGCCAGCTTTCCGGCTTGGAAAGAGAAAAGCTGGAGAATGAATATAAAGAGCTTTCCGCCAAGATCGAAGATTTGAAGGATATCCTTGCCCATGACCATCGGGTAGTGGAGATTTTGAAAACCGACCTTTCGGAGACTGCCCGTAAATTCGGGGATGCCCGCCGCACCGAGATCGGCAACGGCGAGATCGGCTTGGAGGATGAGGATCTGATTCCGGTAGAGGATTGCATCTTTACCCTTACCGAAGCAGGCTATATCAAGCGCCAGCCGGTGGATACCTATAAGGCCCAGCACCGCGGCGGCCGCGGGATTACGGGGATGAAGACCAAGGAAGAGGATGTGGTTCGCAATCTCTTTGCGGCCTCTACCCATGATACCTTGCTCTTCTTTACCACCAAAGGCCGGGTTTATCGGCTGAAGGGGTATGAGATCCCCGAGAGCTCCCGTACCGCAAAGGGCACCAATGTGGTCAACATTCTGCCGCTGATGAGCGAGGAGCGGGTCAACACCATGCTCCGCATTGAAAGCTTTGAGGGCGAGCATAATCTGCTGATGGCCACCCGCAACGGGACGGTGAAAAAGACCTCTTTGAAGGAATATGCCAATATCCGCAAGAGCGGTGTCATTGCCATCCTCCTGGATGAAGAGGATGATCTGATTCAGGTGGTGCTCACCAATGGGGAGGATCGCATCATGATCGCCTCCCATGAAGGAAAGGCCATCCGCTTCGCAGAAGAGGATGTCCGCAGCATGGGCAGAGTAACCCGCGGCGTGCGGGGCATTCGCCTGCAGGAGGGGGATTATGTAGTAGGAATGTGTATCCAAGAAGAGGGCAAAAATCTGCTCTCCATTACCGAAAACGGCTATGGGAAGCGGACCGATTCAGAGGAATACCGCCTGCAGACCCGCGGCGGCAAGGGCATTACCAACTATAATATCACCGAAAAGACCGGAAAGGTGGCCGCAGTGAAGATGGTAGAGGATGGCGAGGATCTTTTGGCCATCACCTCCGGCGGCATCATTATCCGCACCCATACGGAAGAAATCCCCACCTTGAGCCGCTCCACCCAAGGGGTGCGGGTCGTTAAAATGGCAGAAGGAATCAAGGTGATCGATATCGCCCTTGCTTCCCGCGAGGAAGAAGAGGATTTTTCGGAAGAGGAGCAGGAGACTGCTGAAGAATAATCTAAAAGTCGCAAAATGTGGCAAAATAACAACATGAGGGTATATCTATATAAAAACCCGTTTGTTATAATCTATTTATAATTAACTTTTCAGAAAGAAAAGGGAGGAAAATGAGATGGCAAAGATTTCCGCAAAAGTTATGAGCATTCTGATGGCAGCAATCCTGCTGGTATCCATGGTACCCATGATGGTATCTGCAGAAGCGTCTGCTCCCGAAATTGAATTGAGCCCCGAGATGGTTGTTCTTTCCAATGAGCAAGAAGGCAATACCTTCTCTTATAAGATCGCCTATCTCCATAATAGCTTTGTATTTAAGCTAAGCTATGCCGCCGGCCTGCAGGCGAAGGTTACCAACAGGCCAGGAACGGTCTTTTCTGCAGATTCGGAAGGATTTTACAGCCTTCCCACCATTCAGGAGACAGAATATACCTATAAAATCAATATCTATGAAGCAGATCCCGAAGCAGGCGTTGAATATACGCTGAAAATCCAGCGGATGAAGAATAATCAAGCGGAGATCAGCGCCATTCTGGGCGAGGGCTTTACTGCCACCTTGCAGGATAAGGTCTGGGCAGTGGAGACCAATGAAAATATGGAAGAGCTGGTGATTTGCCCCGTCCTTTCCGATGGCGCTACCATGACGGTTGTAAATCAGATGGGGCAGGCAGTTGTTGCGGAGAAGGACGGTACCATTAAAATTTATGAAAATACCACCCTTACCGCAACCGTTGAAGATCAGCAAAAGAGCAAAAAAGAAATCTGGACCATTAAGGTCGTGATGGATCATGGCAGCAATGCCTGCGCGCTTTTGGGCATTGATGATGCAAAGGATAGCGGCAATGGCTATGTAGCCAATACGTCCAACGAGAAGTTTTTGGTAAATGCCACTGTTTCGGAAGGCGCTACCTATAAGCTTTATTCCGATGCGGAATGCACCAAGGAAATAGTCAATAAGGAGCTGACTCTGACCGAGAAGACCACCACCATTTATATTAAGGTCCTCGCTTCCAACGGCAAAGATTCAAGCATCTCCTCCCTGACCATTAATACCACCAAGGTGGCTGCCGGCACCGAGGCCCCGAAAAACGAACTGCCCTATGGCGGCTATCCCTTCTTTGAATTGAGAGGCGGCTTCCCCATGCAGAGCGAAGACCCCGAAAAAATGGTTATTACAGTCCCCTTAGAGAAGGGCACCACCACCTTCAAATTCGATGCCAGAGTTCCTTTGGGCAGCGAACTGGTTCTTTACGGGGATGAAAATAAGCGCACCTTGGTTAAAAACGGCACCACCATCAAGCTGGATGGAGGCGTAACCGTTATGAAGGCGCAGGTACTCCCCCGTATGGGTGAGCCGGAAGAGGTTGAGATTGTAATCGAAGTGCCGATGGTAGCAACTTATAAGGATCAAATCACTCCCTGGGCGGCTCCCTATGTCAATGGGCTGAATGAGATGGGTCTGGGCCTTCTGAGAGGGGATGAAAAGGGCAATTTCAATGGCCAAAAGGGCCTTAATCGCTATGAGATGGCTGCATTGATGATTCGCTTGAGCGGCACCAATAAGGATTTCTTCAGCGGCTTCTCCACTCCCTTTACCGATAAAATTGCAGATTGGGCAGCAAACTATGTGAAGGCTGCTTATAAGATGGATTTGATCGCAGGAATTGAAGTGGAAGGAAAATTGGAATTCCAAGGGGCCAAGACTTCTACCCGCAATCAATTCTTCCGCATCTTCATGAATGTAACTTTGGCCAAAGAAGGCACCGATGTCGATCAATTCTATAAGGCAAATAAAGAAGCCATCGATGAATTTGTCGCTAAGAAGGAATTCAAGGATGCCGAGAAGGTTGCCGATTGGGCCAAGGCAGGTACTTATTCTGCTATTTATCTTGGCTATATCGTTGGTGATGAGAAGGGTAATATCAATCCCGAAAAAGAGATCACCAGAAATGAAGCGGCCGTCGTTCTTTATAAAGTAATCGGCGAAGCATAAGAATAAATTAAAAATCGCTATGCACTTTCGTGCATAGCGATTTTTTAATGCTTCAGAATTTTTTTAAGGATATTTGCGAGCGGCCGATAAAGCAGCAGGACCAAGAAAAAATTGCTGATGCAATGGATCAGATCAAAGGGGATCCCGCTGATGATATAGCCAAAGCCTGCCCCAAGGCCCCCGGTAATAAAATAGGGGAGGGAGCAAAGGGTGCCGAAAAGCAGGCCGAAAAGACCTGCCACAATCGCCCAAAGAAGGGGATGGCTTCCTTTTCTCAGCAGCAGGACAACCACCACCAAAAGAGGCCAGACATAAAGATAATTGATCCACCAGATATGAAATCCATAGATCAACCCTTCCACTAAGACGAAGACCCCCACCGCCAAAAGGCTTTTTTTGCCGAAGCGGCAGGTCATCAAAATGATCAAGAGGGTTACAAGCTCTATGTTCGGCAGAAAGGAAAGCCCTACCTGCAGGGCGACCAGCAGCGCGGCAAATACCCCCAGTGCGCATAATTCACGCAGGGAATCAGCCGATGGTATAGGTCGCTTCATAATGGTCTCCGTCCTTGATGGGCAGATCATTCAGCCCAAGGCTGGTCATCTCTCCGCCTTTGGTGATGCACCACCAGGATTGATCGGCGGCCCAATCGCAGGTGATCTCGCCGATGGTGGTATAATAGCCATCCGATGCATAGGTGATCAGCTTTTCTTCCACCAAAGCATCGGCCAGATATTCGGCATCGGTAGAAATCTCAAATTCCTCCGATTTTCCTTCCTTATCCACCAATTCAAATACAATCGATTTGCTTCCTTCTTCCGGCTTGGCAGAGAATCCGTTCCAAAGGAGCAAAGCGCCTGCCGCAAGGGCAACCAAAATAGCGCCGCCGACCATTATCAGCAGCTTTTGCTTTTTGCTCATTTTCTTTCTCCTTTTTTCTTTATTAAAGCATAAACGAGCAAAAATTTTCGGCTTTTGTTAAAAGAGATGCATACTCTGCCTATGCAAATATTACAACAAAAGGCTAAGAACTCGTAGCATTTTGCTCATCTTTCTTTTGCACCAAGTATTTCGGCTTAAGGCTGCTAATGGTTTTTTCCACCTTCCCAAAGGAATCCTTCAGTGGTATCTCGGAAAAAACCTCACCTATCACGGCGACGAGTTCGCGGGGGATTCTCACCCCACTTCCTTGCAATGCAAAAGTGCTTTGAAATTATTATAACAGAAGAATGGTAAAAAGAAAAGGGGCTGCCAAAAATCTTTCGATTTTTGACAGCCTCGATTTTATTTGCGATAGTCTACATATTTCCAATTCTTTACCAAATAATCCACACCGGAGATAATGGTGAGGGCCACTGCCGCATAGAGCAGGATGGTGCCGAAGAAGGCAGTGGTTTCGGGAGAAGCGCCGCAAAGGAGAGGAATATTCCATTTGAATTCCGCCTCACCCAGCAAGATCGGCTCTACCATCAAGAGAATGGTGGCGATCATTTGGGTTACCGTCTTGGCCTTTCCCCACCAGCCGGCGGCAATCACTTTGCCTTCGCTGCTGGCAGCAATCAAGCGAATGGAGGTTACCATCAGCTCTCTTGCGATGATAATGACCGTAAAGATCGGGTGGATCAGCCCCATATGTTGAAGCATGACCAAGGCGGAAATGACCAGCATTTTATCCGCAAGGGGATCGAGAAATTTGCCAAAATCCGTAATTTGATTGTTTTTTCGAGCCAGATGGCCGTCCAGCGCGTCGGTAATGGAGGCCAACGCATAGACCGCTGCGCCCACCAACGGCCCCATGGGATAGGGCAGCGCCATCAGCGCCAGAATGAAAAGAGGGATCATCAAGACCCTTAAGAGTGTCAATTGATTGGGTAGGTTCATCGTATATCCTCCTTCATGGTTCCCAAAAGATCAAAATCCATGGTCTCTTCAATGGTAACCGTTACAAAATCACCGCTCTTAACGGCGCTTTGGCAGGTAAAGAAAATTTTCCCGTCGATATCGGGGGCTTCCATGAAGCTGCGCCCATACCAACATTCCCCGAACCGATCATATCCTTCTACCAAGACGGTAAGATCCTTGCCGATCAGCGCAGCCTGCTTTTCCTCGGCCACTTCCGCCTGAATCATCTCCAGAATCTCTTGGCGGCGCTCCTTGATCGGCTCTTCGATCTGATGGGGCATCTCATAGGCGGGGGTTCCTTCTTCGGGAGAGAAGGTGAAGACCCCTAATTTATCAAATTTTGCAGCACGAACAAAGTTGCAAAGAATTTCAAAATCCTCATCGGTCTCTCCGGGGAAGCCGACAATCAAGGTAGTCCGCAGGGCCACATTGGGCAGCTTTGCGCGGATTTTTTCGATGGTTTCCAGCAGGCTCTCATCATCCCCCGGCCGATTCATGGCCGAGAGGATTTTGCCGGAAGCGTGCTGGATGGGCATTTCGATATAGGGAATAATTTTTTCTTCCTCCGCCATCAGCTGAATCAGCTCGTCGCTGACCTTATCGGGGTATAGATATAAAAGCCGCAGCCATTGGAGATCCTTTATCTTGGCAATTTCGCGGATCAGCGCGCAAAGCTTGCGCTCACCATATAAATCGATGCCGTAGTTGGTGGTGTCCTGCGCGATCAGGATCAGCTCGCGGGTCCCGTCTTCCACTAATTTTTCGGCCTCTTCCATGATATTTTCCATGGGGCGGCTTTTGAAATCGCCGCGGATCATGGGGATGCAGCAATAGGCGCAGCGATTGTTGCACCCATCTGCAATTTTAAGATAGGAGGTGGCAGGAGCAGAGGTTAATACCCGCTCGCCTTCCAGCTGCAGGTTGGCAAGGTCTCCGAAACGAGATACTCGCTCCCCCTTCATTACTGCTTCGACAGCCTCGGCAATCTCCTGAAAGCTGCCGACGCCCAAAAAGCCATCCACTTCCGGAAGCTCTTTCGCAATCTCCTCTTGATAGCGCTGCACCAAGCAGCCGGCAAGGATGATCTTCTTCACCTTTCCTTCTGCTTTGAGCTGCGCCACCTCAAAGATGGTCTCCAATGCTTCTGCCTTGGCGCTTTCAATGAAGCCGCAGGTGTTGATGATCGCCACATCCACCTGCTCCAGCTCATCCATGAGCTGAAAGCCGGCGTTTTTGCATTGGCCCATCATTTTTTCGGTATTGATGATATTTTTTTCACAGCCGAGGCCGATAAATGCGACTTTTGTCATTCGAACTCCTCTGAAAAATCTAAAAGTATATGATTGATCTGATCAAAGGAAAAGCCATAGCGGCAAAGCCCTTGAAAGACCTTCTGCCGCTCCTTGGGATCCCGAAGATCAAAGCGGCGGTATTTTTTCTCCATCCAATAGGCAAGATGGATTTTATCCTCTCGCTCTAATTGCTCGATGGCTTCTTTTGCAAGCTCTTGGGGGATGCCTTTTTGGCAAAGCTCCGGCAGAATCCGCTTGGGGCCGTAGTGCTTCCCCTCATAAAGGCGCTCCGCCAGATGAGCCGCAAGGCGGGCATCGTTGATGAGATCCTGCTCTTCCAAAATCTCGCAGGTCCGCTCCGCCACCTTCGGCTCAATGCCAAAGCGGGTCAGCTTTTCATAAAGCTTCTTGCGGGAAAGATCCCCATAGCCTAAATATTGATAGGCTTTTTCCTTGGAGAGGGTCAGCTGAGCGGCCATCAGCAGCCGCTCTTCCTCCTCTTCCCCGAAGGGATCGCCCACATGGAGATCCTGCTCCAGCAAAAATAGGTATGGAACCGTCAAATAGAATTCTCCATCAATATAGAGATCTCGCTTGGAGGGATCTTCTCCGTTGGGAAGAAGATCGGTGATGAGAGAATTATTCAAAGTCATCAGCCGATACATCCAAGGAGACAGCGGGTTTTACTTCCTCGGCAGGCGCTTCGGCAACAGCCGCCGCTGCCTTCTTTTTCACCGTCTTTACCTTGCTGTCCATCTCTCTCAAGGTATCAAAATTATCCCGAATTGCTTTCTCCAGCTCGGCGGCAATATCCAGATTCTCCATCAGGAAATTCTTTGCATTGTCTCTGCCTTGGCCGATGCGGGTCTCTTTATAGGAGAACCAAGCGCCGCTCTTCTTCACCAGCTTGAGCTTTTCGCCAAGGTCCAGCAGCTCGCCTTCCTTGGAGATCCCCTCTCCATACATAATGTCAAAGGTTGCCACCTTGAAGGGGGGTGCCACTTTATTTTTCACAATCTTACATTTTGTGGCGCTGCCGATCATCTCGGTGCCTACCTTCAGTGTCTCGGTGCGGCGCACATCAATCCGCACAGAGGAATAGAATTTCAGCGCGCGGCCGCCGGTGGTGGTCTCGCTGCTGCCGTAGACAACGCCCACCTTATCACGAAGCTGGTTGATAAAGATCGCAACGCAGTTGCTCTTTGCCAGCACACCCGTCAGCTTCCGAAGGGCCTGGCTCATCAAGCGCGCCTGCAAACCAACATGGCTGTCGCCCATCTCCCCCTCGATCTCGTGGCGGGGAACCAATGCCGCAACGGAGTCTACCACCACCAAGTCGATGGCGCCGGAACGCACCAGCTGCTCGGTAATCTCCAAAGCCTGCTCACCATAGTCAGGCTGAGAAACCAAAAGCTCATCCACATTGACACCCAAAGCAGAGGCATATACAGGATCCAGCGCATGCTCCGCATCAATGAAGGCAACCGTACCGCCGGCTTTCTGCGCCTCTGCGGCAATATGCAGGGCAACAGTGGTCTTACCGGAGCTCTCCGGTCCATAGATCTCCACAATTCTGCCCTTAGGTACACCGCCGATCCCCAGCGCCAGATCCAGCGAAAGGGAGCCGGTGGGAATCACGCCTACATTCATATGCTTATTATCGCCAAGTTTCATGACAGCGCCTTCGCCGAATTGCTTCTCAATCTGCTCCAACGCTTTCGCCAATGCGTCTTTTTTATCAGCCATTTTGAAAAATCTCCTTTTTCTACATATATAATAATTATATAATATCCCAGGGGAGAAATCAAGAATAATATCTTCCCATTTCTTCCTTCTGATATTTTGATTATAATAAAAGAGAAGTCCCAAAAACCGTACTTCCAAGTGGTTTCAAAGTGGTTTCGAAGTGTTTTCAAAAAAGCCAACACTGCCAATGTTCTCAACACAAATGAATTGTGTCAACAATCATGTAGCCATTGTTCTCAACACAAATGATTTGTGTCAGCAATCATACTGTCATTGTGCTCAACACAAATGAATTGTGTCAACAATCATGTAGCCATTGTTCTCAGCACAAATGATTTGTGTCAGCGGTCATGTTGTCATTGTTATTAACACAAATGATTTGTGTCAGCAATCATGCTATCATTGTTTCCAACACAAATGATTTGTGTCAGCAATCATGCTGCCATTGTTTCCAACACAAATGATTTGTGTCAGCAATCATGCTATCATTGTTTCCAACATAAATGATTTGTGTCAGCAATCATGTAGCCATTGTTTCCAACACAAATGATTTGTGTCAGCGGTCATGTTGTCATTACTTTTAACACAAATGAATTGTGTTGAGTGGAAGGTTATGATGAGGGTAACACAAATCATTTGTGTTATGGGTTGATTTATGGGGGGAGGGGTGATATATTATAAAATGAAAGGAAGTGGAACATATGGATCAAAAAGTGTTTGCACAAAGATTGAAGCAGCTGAGGGCCGCAAAGGGAGTGGACCGTCAGACCATGAGCCTGAAATTAAATCTTACCAAAAATTATATTTTTAATATAGAGGCAGGTTATGCCTATCCTTCCATGACCAATTTCTTTGCAATTTGCGCTTTTCTTGGATGCACACCGGCAGAGTTTTTTGATTTCAATCAATCCGCAGAGATGAGCAAGGAGCAGGAGCTGATTGAAGCAACCCGCAATTTCTGCACAGAGGATATGGACCATCTGATTGATTATGCCATTAAAATGAAATGGTAAAAAATAAAAATAGGGGCTTTCAAAAAAGAGTGCGGATTTTTTCTTATAATAAGAAAGCAAGGAAAAAGAGTAGGATTTCTTTTCCCTTGCTGATTTATAGAATATACAGAATTCTTTTATTCTCTTATTTTCTGCGGTCTGCGCCTTTTTTGAAAGTCTGGGGGCTGTAAAAAATCTTGCGATTTTTTACAGCCCCTTTCGTTATCTTCTTTTCTTTTGCACCAAAATAATGCAGGCTATGGCTGCGAGGAGAAGCAATGGAGAAATTCTGACAAAGAACCATTCAAACACATGCAAGGCAACGCCGACGACGGCATATTCCGGATTGCTGTAGTCCCAATGCAGATAGGGGCTATCCAAGACCAGCAGGAGAGCAAAAATGCAAAGGATAAAAACACACAAACAAATGAGGAACCAAAGGGTTCTCTTTAATTTCCGGTCCTTATTTTGGGCCAGCTGCAGGTTGATGATTTCCAGCTTTTTGGCAAGCTTTGCAAGATCATCGGCAGGAGGATCGGAAACGGGCTCTCCAAGCAAAACGCTTACGGGTGTTTCGAGGGCTTCGGAAAGAGAGAGCAACATATTTGCATCGGGAACCGATAAACCTTGCTCCCATTTTGAGATTGTCTGGCGGACGACTGACAGGTGAATGGCAAGCTCTTCTTGGGACAAGCCTTTGGATTTTCTGATATTTTTAATATTTTCATTTAGCATAAAGCGGCTCCTTTCTTTGGGATACTTTCATTATAAAGGAAAATGGCCGTTGCGGCAAGCAATGAAAAATGACATTGCAACCCGATTTGCAAAAAAACACTCCGAGATGAGCTTCATCTCGGAGTGTTGATCGATGTTGGATAGTCCTGTAATAATTTCCTCAAAACAAAGTGAACATAATATAAGTCTATTCAATAATAAACAGCAAATAAGAATCAAAGACAAAACGATTTTTTTAATAGCTTAAAAAATTTCTTAATAAGAATCATCGAGCAAGTTTTTAATATCGCTTAAATCCAACCCATCTCCTCGTAGTTGACTTTCATAAGATGCCGGATCTGGATTATACCAATCAACAATTTTGGGTGAATACAAACAATCTAATGCCACTTGGATGGACTCTGTTAAATGTGAGGTGCTTGGTACACCTATGTATTGAAAGTCGATATCAATTGTAATATAACATATCAAATAATTATCGACCGCGATAGAATTAAAAATTGATGTCTTGATTTCATTAACAGTAATTTCACCATATTCAGTTAAATTACTTAATTCATACTTATATTTATCATTTAGATACGTTAAACAATGATTAGATAGAGGCAAAGGCATATTGGGCAAGGCCTCTATTTTCGAATATAATGAGTTGTAATATTCATTTACACTATCAATGACATAATGATGATACACCGTTGGATTTTCCTTCCATTCGTGGTGTGTCTGAATATTATTACTGCTACATGATAAGATATTTATGAGATTGAACAAAATAAATGCAACTACAATACTTGCTTTTTTGAAAGTTAAATTATAAAACATATTTTCCTCACTGTAACCATAATGGGACATGATTTTAGCCCTCCTATTAATAACTAAATTAAAAATACATTTATGTGACACAAAAATGTGGTTTTTTCAAGAAGATGTGTAAACATTGCTTTTTTGATATCAAACTGTTATACTATTGACTACACAATAATATAAAAATTAGTTGGGAGATATCAAATATGCTTTCTTTTTTGTTGAGTTTGGCAGATACGCCAGAAGATAAGCAAAAAGTCGAAGCTCTATATTACAAATACAGAACATTAATGAAATATATCGCGATGAAAATGTTGCATAATGAAGATATGGCTGAAGATGCTGTCGGAGATGCATTAGTATCGCTAATTGAAAATCTAGATCGAATAGATGAGGTGGACTCTGTTGACACAAAATCTTTTATCTATATTGTGATTCGTAATGCATCATTAAACAGATTTAATAAGTCTATTAGGCACAAAACGGAAAATATAGAGGATTTTATTGAATATCAAATTGATGATACCGACGCTTTTGAAGATGTTTATTTGAATGACTATTTTCGATGTCTTACAAAACTTGCCCCAATCTATAGAGATGTTATGGAATTAAAAACTTATTATGATATGTCAACAAAAGACATTGCATCTGTTTTACATATATCTGAAAATTTAGTTCGCAAAAGAATCGAACGAGCAAGAAAGCTTTTAAGAGAGCTTGCGGAAAGAGGTGAAATCATTGTTTGAAGCCGGGAAAGAAGACATCTCTAAAATGATTTTCAAAGAGTACAACAATAGACTTTGCACCCAACTACCTACCGACGAAGAATTAAAAGATATAACATTTAGTAAAAGATTTCTAAAAAATGCTGAGCGCATGATCAATCATTATGATAAATTCTATTATGTATTCATCAACACGCTTCCCAAACGAATTGCTTGCTTTGTTATGATGTCAATAATACTATTAACCCTGGTTGCTTGCTCTATAAAACCATTACGCGAAGTTTTCACGGAATTTATTGTTGAAACATATGAAAACTTTACGGAAATCGTTTTTTCAGAAAAAGATGTTATAGAACGAGAAAATAATTCTTTTTCTTCAAAATTCCCAACATATATTCCTAAAGCATTTAGTTTGATTTCAAGTGTTGAAACAGATAGCTTTAACAAACAAATATACAGCACCAACTCAAATGAAATACTCACGTTTATACAAAGCTTTAAGGATCGTGCAAATTTAAGAATAAATACAGAAAATATTGATTATGAACGGATGGAGTTATCTAATGGATATGAAGCCTTATTCTATACAAATATGGGCGAAAATTCTTTAATCTATATGGATGATACTTATATATTTACAATTACTATTTCAAATCCATATCCAAAAGAGGAACTTATTCAAATATTCGAATCGATAAAATAACAATAAAGAAAAAACACTCCAAGATGCGAGGCATCTTGGAGTTTTTTTCCAGACTGTCAAAAAAGGCACAGACCGCAGAAAATAAGAGAACTAAAGAAATCTGCCGATTCTATAAATTAGCAAGAGAAAAGAAAGCCCACTCTTTTTCCTTGCTTTCTTATTATAGGGAAAAAATCCGCATGATGATGCGGATTTTGAATAAAATTTTCTGCTTTCCGCCGATCTGCTCTCTACCGTGCGTCAAACCTAATGGTAACCTTTCCAATTTGCATGATGGAAAATTATCCACTTATACCATTAGGTTATCCTATTCCCCACCAAAACTTCAGTTTTATCGGGGACCCCCGAAAAAACG
>JAFSCX010000060.1 GCA_017436525.1 Clostridia bacterium
AGCTACGATTGAGAGCGGCGCCACGCTGAATATCAATAATGCTGTATTGCTGAAAAATAAATTTACTTCCGCTCAGTTGAATGCTGCATTGATCTGCCATAACGATCGTGGCAATGTGAATGTCAACGGCATGGTCCTCAAGGAAAATGAGTTCTATACTACTGCTTCCGGCACATTAGCAAAGCAGATGTTTGCAACCCGTGCAGCTTCTGATACTACCGGTAAGTGTGTTTTGAACAATGTATATTGCGACGATACAGAAGTTACCAGAGATCTTCAAGGTGTCAGTGGTTTGACTGCCAAGATTGGCGATAGCTACATGACCAGCGGTGAGGCGGCTTATGCATTGAATGCCAGCGCAACTTCTGATAACATTTTCTGGTACACCACCACAGAAGATGGTGTGGAGCTTGGCACCAAGGCCAATGCAACCCGCAAGGTGGAACTGAAGCTTTCCGATGGGGAGATTGTAGATACCTACTATGTAAATGTAGGCAGCACGCAGGAGCTGGATTATGCCGATTTCGAAGGCGAAAGCTTTGAATATGAAGGTGATGAAGCCGTTATCAAAGGCAATGCGCTGACCCTCAACATGAATATGGATATTGTCGTAACGGTCAAATTGCATGGTGGTGAATTGGTCATTGAAGCCGCCAATGTGAAGACCAGTGAGGAAATCAAGGTAACGATCAAGGTGAATACCGGCACCTATGGTATCAGCAATTTAGCCTTTGATCTGAGCTATGATCCTTCGCTGACTCTTAAGAGCGATAAGAAGCTCAATTATTTTGATACGGTTACGGTTACTGATGATGAAAATGGCAAGATCACCATTACTGCCACCAATGTTGATAATATCGTGGGCGAGGCCGGCATTGCCGAATTGATCTTTGAGCCGACTAATGCTGAAGCGACGCTTCAATTTGATGCGACGATAGCTGCATATACTTTAGATGCAATGGGTGCTGAAAAGTATGTCGAAATGGATTGCGCCGGCAAAACCGTCTATAGCAATGATCAACCGTTGAAGGGCGATGTTGATCAAAGCGGCAGTGTAGAGCTTCCGGATGTTGTATTGGTATTGCGTGTCCTTGCCGGAACGTTGAATGTCGAGCATATCGATGTTGAGGCTGCAAATATTTATGTAGACGATGGATTTACCGATAATTACGGCATCAATACATTGGATGCAATAAAGATTCTCGAAATGGCTATGTAAAATTCCTGAATAAATAGTAAAATTCCCGTAATGCTGATGCATTACGGGAATTTCCAGCGCGTCAAAAAACTCCTGCGGAGGTTTTTGACACGCTGGTAGACTCTCAAAAAAGAGTGCAGATTTCGTCGATCTGTTCTCGTCGGCGTACATAGGTACGGTAGAGAGCAGATCGGCGGAAAGCAGAAAATTTTATTCAAAATCCGCATGATGATGCGGATTTTTTCCTTATAATAAGAAAGCAAGGAAAAAGAGTGGGCTTTCTTTTCTCTTGCTAATTTATAGAATCGGCAGAATTCTTTAGTTCTCTTATTTTCTGCGGTCTGTGCCTTTTTTGACAGTCTGAAAATTCCCGTAATGCATCAGCATTACGGGAATTTCATTATTTATGATAGCTTTCATGGGCATTGATCTTTTCGGCTCTGAAAAATTGCTCTGCCAAAATAACCCGCATCATTTGATGGGGAAAGGTCATTTTAGAAAAGGAGAGCCGAAGGTGCGCTTGCTGTTTTACTCTTTCGCTCAGGCCATAGGAAGAGCCGATCAAAAGGGCAATCTCGGAGAAGCCATCTGAGGGAAGATGAGCAAGAAGGGCGGCGAGTTCCTCGCTGCTTTTCTGCTTGCCCTCTACGCAAAGGGCGATGGTATAAGCGCGGGGATTGATCCGCTTTAAGAGGGCCTCACCCTCTTTCTCTAATGCCAAATCAATCTGCTTTTGGGAAGGGGTATCGGGCAGAAGACTTTCTGAGAGCTCCACCACGCTCCATCCGCCGAAGCGGGAGAGGCGCTTGCGATATTCTCCTTCCGCTTCCTTCCAATATTTTTCTTTTAATGATCCGATGCAATAGACGGTGCACTTCATCTTAAACCTCCAATGCGGGGCACCAAGGCCCTGCCACCTCAATCTGCACATCCTCAATCCCATATTGGGAGAAGGTATCCATAATGGCGGCCTTGGCGGTAAGGGGGGTATTATTATGATCGCTCAGATGGGCAAGGACGGCGGTTTTCAGCTCCCCTTTCATGGCATTGAGCGCCAAAAGAGCCGCGCAATCGCCATTGGAAAGGTGGCCGCGCTCCCCGCGAACCCGCGCCTTTAAGGAGGAAGGATAGGGGCCGTATTCCAGCATATCGGGATCATAATTGCTCTCCAGCATGATCAAAGAGCAGCCGCCGAGATGCTGCAGCATGGCGGGGGTAATTTTGCCGGTATCGGTAACCAGAGCGAGGGAGGCCTCTCCTTCATCAAAGCGATAGCCGCAGCTTCCCGCCGCATCATGGCAGGTGGTAATGGGGGTGATGGTGCAGCCGAAAAGGGAGAAGGGCTTGCCTTCATGGGCAAATCCCTCAATCTTTGCCGCCGCCAAGGTTTCTGCGCTTCCGTAGAAGGGGAGGCGGGTATGCTTTTGAATCTGAGGGATGGCCTTGATATGATCGCTATGGGCGTGGGTCAGCAAGACTGCGCCTACGTCCTCCCAGCTTTTGCCTTGCGTTTCCAGCGCACGAGTGATCTGCAAAAAAGGCACGCCGCAATCAATCAACAGGACCTTCTCGGCCCCCATATAGAGGGTGCAATTCCCCTTACTTGACGAACAAAATGGATAAATCTTCGGCATGGTATTATAACATCCTTTAAGTTTCTCAATTATTCATTATAACAGTTTATCCAAGGAAAAGCAACTGTCAAAAAGGATGTAGGCAAGGGCCAGCAGCAACGGGATATCCGGCCCCTCCTTCCCCCGCAGCAGGACAAAGCCGATGGCGAGCAGCAGAAAATCTTCCCAATGGTTTTCTTCCTCCTGCGGCATGATGGGAGGAGCAGGCTCTTCTTTGGGAACCGGCTTCGCAGGGGCAGGGCTCTTCTTTTGGGGCGAATAAAGCTGGCCATCGGATTGAATATGAATCTCCATCAGAATCCCCCTCGCAACGCTTGGGCCAAGCGCAGTAATTTCAAGATTTTAGCGGCCTCATCCACCCGCGCTTTGCGCTCCTTTCGCAAAAAGGGCTTCAGCGCCAAAAGAAGATCGCAGCGAGGATCCGCTTCCGCGCCGGCCTTTTGCAAAAGGCCGGCAAATTTGATCATCGAGCCAAGGTCGGCCTGATCGCCCAAGAGGGCGGAAAGGGGATTTCCTCCCCCTGCGCCAAAGGCTTGCATGAGGCCGCCAAGATCGGGCCCGCCTTCTTTCGGCGTGGCTTGATTGATGGATTGCAGCAGCCCGCCAAGGTCTAACCCAGAAGATCCTTCAGGCGGTTGATCACTTGGGGGCTTTGAAGAAAATCCTGCGGATTGCCGTCTCCCGCCAAGCCGCTGAGCAGGGCACTGATATCCTCGTTTTTAAGATTATTTTGGATCTTTTGCATCTTTTTCTGATCGCCCACCACACTTTGCACCATTTTTTGCTGATCGGGGCTGAGCGCATTCATGATTTTTCCCAGCAGAGCCGTCTGCTCCCCTTTATCCATATTTTTGATCTGAGAGAATAAATCCTTTTGATTCATTGGCAGTCTCCTTTCAAAAAAATGTTCCTTTTCCCTTTATTTTATGCTACAATAGAAATATTGAGAACAAGGAGAGAAAAAAGTGCTGCGATTTCTGATCTTTTCCGATAGCCATGGCAGGCGGGAGCCCATGCTGGAGCTATACAAACAGTATCCCAATGATGGAATTATACATTTAGGAGACCATATTGCCGACGCCCGATGGCTGATGGAGCATACAAACGGGCATCCTGTCTATCAAGTGCGAGGCAATTGCGATGGTTTCGACCATGGCCTTGAGGAGCAGCTGCTTCTTTTGGGCGGGGTGAAAATAATGCTTTGCCACGGCCATCGCTATCAGGTCAAAAGCGGCTATGGGGCCGCCATTGCCGCCGCTAAGAGGCAGGGAGCGGATGTCCTGCTCTTTGGCCATACCCATCTTCCCTTTATGGAGAAGCGGGAGGGGATTCTTTTGATGAATCCCGGCAGTATTCGTAATCCGCAGGCGGAATACGGAATTTTGGAGATTGAGCAGAATCAAGCGAAAGGAGTGCTGATGAAGCGCTATGAATAAAATCGATGTCATTCGCCAATACAGCCCCTTGGCCCTTGCCTATTTGGGGGATGGGGTATATGAGCTTTATGTGCGCCGCTATGTATTGGGGCAGGGCAACTGCCAAAATCATAAGCTCCATGAGAAAAGCAAGCAGTTTGTAAGCTGCGAGGGGCAGGCGCGGTTTTTAGATCTGCTTTGGCAAGAACTTACCGAAGAGGAGCAGGAGGTGGTTCGCCGCGGGCGCAATGCAAAGAGCCATTCCAAGCCCAAAAACGCCCAACACGGCACTTATCATGCCGCCACCGGCTTTGAATCTCTATGGGGCTTTCTTTATCTTTCCGAGGATACGGCGCGAATGGATGCGCTTTTTAATAAAATAATTGAAACCTGCGTAGAATAGAGGTAGTCTGTTTTACGGAGGTATAAAATGAGAAGGATCGGCAGTTTACTATTGGGAGGCGCCCTTTTCGGGCTGGGAACGACAGTATTCATCAACCCGCATCGGGTGCTGCTGGGCGGCGCAACAGGGCTTGCGACGATTATTTCCTATCTTTCCGGACTTCCGATGGGCCTTTCCATGTTTTTGGTCAATCTTCCGGTGCTGATCCTCTCTTTTTTGATTTTGGGCAAGCGCTTTTCCTTGAAAGCGCTGGGCGGGACGGCTTTGCTTTCTCTATCCTTGGAGCTGAGTTCCTTTTTGCCCTCCTTTAGCGGGGATCGCCTTCTCTCCACCCTTTGCGGAGCGGCCCTGACCGGCGCAGGAGTGGCGCTGATTTGCGGGCAGGGCGTAGTAACGGGCGGGAGCGATCTGGGCGCCTTGCTGCTGCAAAAGAAATATCCCGCTCTTTCTTTTGGGAATTTGGTCTTGCTGATTGACGGAGCGGTTGTCCTTCTGGGCGGCATGGTCTATCGGGAATTGGAGACCATTCTCTATTCCCTGCTCCTTGCAGTGATTTATACGGTGGTGCTCAACACTTATCTGAAGGGCCGCACCCAAGGGCGGGTGGCATGGATCATTACTGCAAAGCCCATTGAAAAGCTTCTTTTGGAAAAAATGGGGCGCGGCCTTACCATCCTTCCTGGCAGCGGCGGCTTTACGGGGGAGAAAAAGCAGATCCTTTTTTGCGCGCTGCATACCGGAGAGGAGCGGCAATTACGCCGCATTGTATATGAAGCGGATCCTCAGGCCTTTATGGTGGTGGGAGAAGCGACGGAAATTTTAGGGTTTGGCTTTCAAGACCCGAAAAAAGAGGAGATCCAATGATCGAATATCTGAAAAATATTGTAGATCTTACCCCCTATCTTGGCAGTAAGGGATATGAGGGAGTGAGATACAATCCGAAAAAAATAGAGCGGGAGGCGTTTCTGAAAATTGCCCCCTTTCAGGTGGAGCAATCCTCCTTTTATCAAGAGGGATTTCGCATCACCCAAGGGGAGAGCGACGGCAATCATCCTTACCATCTTGCAGGCCTTTATTATTTTCAAGAGCCCAGCGCCATGAGCGCTCTTACCGCCCTGCAGCTGGAGGGCCATGAGCGGGTGCTGGATCTTTGCGCTGCCCCCGGCTCCAAGGCAACCGCCATCGGCGGGGCGCTGAAGGAAGGGCTTTTGGTGGCCAATGAAATTGATGGGAAGCGGGCGGCCGTTTTAAGAGAAAATTTGGAGCGGATGGGCATCCGGCGCTGCGTAATAACCCAAGGAGAGCCGCAGCAGATGGCGAAGGCACTGCCCTGCTATTTTGATAAGGTGCTGATCGATAGCCCTTGCTCGGGGGAGGGAATGTTTCGAAAATATCCCCGCATTTTAGAGGAATGGTCGGAGGAGCTGGTGGCTCATTGCGCCCGCCGCTCCCGCACCGTATTGGAGGAAGGGGCGAAAACTTTGCGCGCAGGCGGAAGGTTGGTTTATTCCACCTGCACCTTTAATTTGGAAGAAAATGAGAGAACCATTCTTTGGTTTTTGGAGCGCCATCCCGATTTTGAGGTGGTAGAGACCGGCCTCTCCTCAGGCGCTAAGGGGCTATTGGGGCTGGATCGGGCAAGGCGGATTTTTCCGCAGCACGGGGGCGAGGGGCATTTTGTCTGCGCTATGGTGCGAAAGGGGGAAGAGGCAGCAAGGCCTGCCCCCACCTTTAAGGCGGAAAAATGCCAAGAGCCGATGGACGAGCTGAAAAAGGTGCTGCGGGAGAGGGTGAGCGGAATCGGCTTTTGCAGAGGCAATTATTTTTATCTTGCCGATGAGGATCTTCCCAATCCCCAAGGGATTCGCATCCTGCGGGCAGGGCTGCAGGCCATGGAGCTTGCGGGCCGCCATTGGAAGCCCTGCCATCATCTGGCCATGAGCTTGCCCCAAGAGGCCTTCCGTTTTGCAAAGGAATGTAGCTTGGAGGAGGCGCGCCTTTATGTAAATGGGCAGGTGCTGCCCTGCGAGGGGCAAGGCTTCGGCGTGATGGCTGTGGAAGGCGTGCCCCTCGGGCTGGTTAAAGCGGCAGGCGGAATGGGAAAGAATCATTTCCCCAAAGGGCTTAGGACCTTGAAATAATTGACATTTCCGAGAAAAGCGTTATAATACATACGAGGTGAGAAAAATGGCAATGACATTAGGCGTAGATGTAGGCGGCTCCACCACCAAGATTGTGGGTTTGGATGGCGGCATCATCGGTGCTTTGCAGGTGCGGGCGGGAGATCAGCAGACCTCTCTCTTTGGCGCCATCGGGCATTTTTTACATAAATTTGATCGTTCTTTAGAGCAGGTGGAAAAGATTGTATTGACCGGCGTGGGAGCGGCTTTGATCGAAGAGGATATTTATGGGATTCCTACTGTTAAGGTGAATGAATTTGAAGCCATCGGCCGAGGGGGCTTGCTTCTCAGCGGAGAGCAAAAAGCGCTGATTGTCAGCATGGGTACGGGGACAGCCTTTGTCTATGCAGAGGGCGATCAGGTGCGCCATGTGGGCGGAAGCGGCGTCGGCGGCGGCACGCTGATCGGCCTATCCTCCAAGCTTTTGGGGGTGAAGGAGATTGATGCCATTTTAGATCTTGCCAAGGACGGCGATCTTTCGATGGTGGATCTTTCCATCGGCGAAATCAGCAACGGAGAGGTCTCTAATCTTCCTTCTACTGCGACAGCAGCCAATTTCGGGCACGTGAAGCCTTGCGCCAAGGCAGGAGATTTTGCTTTGGGTCTTTTGAATATGATTTATCAGACGGTGGGTGTATTGGCCGGCTTTTATTGCAAGGAGCGCCAAATTAAAAAGGTGGTCTTTACCGGCTCGCTGGCAGCCCTTCCGCAGGCAAAGGAGATGCTGGAAGCGGTGGGGGCCCTTTATGATTTGGAATTTATAATCCCTGAGAATGAGATTTTTGCTACCGCCATCGGCGCAGCAAGCCTTCAGTAAATTAAAAAATCGCATTGGAAAAACCAATGCGATTTTTTTGATGATAATTTGATTCATTTAGTACCAAAAATGCGGTCTCCTGCATCGCCCAGGCCGGGGACAATATAGCCCTTCTCATTGAGCTTCTCATCCAAATGGGCGCAATAGATTTCCACATCCGGATGGGCCTCCGAGAGGGCCTTTACCCCTTCGGGAGCGGCGATCAGGCACATGAACTTGATTTTCTTGCCGCCCAAAGCCTTGATCTGCTTAATGGCATCAACAGCGCTGCCGCCGGTAGCCAGCATGGGGTCTACTACAATTACCAAGCGCTTGCCGATATTAGCGGGCAGCTTGCAATAGTAGGGGACAGGCTCCAAGGTCTCCTCATTGCGATACATTCCGATATGGCCGACCCTTGCAGAGGGGACCAGATTCAATACGCCGTTGACCATCCCGAGGCCTGCACGCAGGATGGGCACAACCGCCAGCTTGATGCCTGCGATCACATTGGTCTTGGTCTTGGTAATGGGAGTGGTGATCTCCACCTCCTCCAGAGGAAGATCCCGCATGGATTCAAAGCACATCAGCATGGTGATCTCCTCTACCAACGCACGGAATTGATTACTGCTTGTCTGCACATCCCGCAGGATGGAGATTTTATGCTGGATCAGGGGGTGGTCAAATACAGTGAGATTAGCCATGATTTTGTACTCCTTATATAGCTTATTTATTACAATAATCGTACCACTTTTCCCCGTCTTTTGTCAAGGGCAAAAAATAAGGAAAAAAGGCGAAATAAGACTTTACAAACAGAGAAATAAGAGGTATAATAATTCAAGTGTGAATATCCCAAAGGCTCTTCTCGGCAAGATCCGAATTGGTAGGCTTTTTTTCGGTCTTGCATCGTTCTGCAAGGCCTTATTTTTTTGAAAAAGCATATCCCTCCCTTAGGGGAGTTATATGAAAGAAATTAGGAGGAATGATCAAAATGAAAATGGTATTTAACCCCGGCGACAAACCTAAGTTTGGTGCAAACCTTGTGTTTGCCATTCAGCAGC
The DNA here is from genome assembly GCA_017436525.1 of Clostridia bacterium. Lineage (GTDB taxonomy): Bacteria > Bacillota > Clostridia > Oscillospirales > QAKW01 > QAKW01. The sequence continues at coordinate 8,688 of JAFSCX010000060.1, forward strand.
TTTTGGCCATTATGGCGGCTACTTTGGTGGTGCCTGTCATCATCAATAGCAATGAAGGCTTAAATGCTGCAGGAATCCAGGCAGGAATGAGCCCGGCTGCTGCTCTGTTTGGCGCCGGTATCGGCACCTTCGTTTATCTGCTTTTCACAAAGTTCAGAAGCCCTGTATTCTTGGGGAGCTCCTTTGCCTTTATCGGCTCTATGGTGGCAGCTTTTGCAGGTGCAGTCTCTTCCGTAGCTTTGGGCTATTTGGGCCTGATTATCGGTACGGTCTTTGCAGGTCTGGTCTATGTGATCATCGCCATCATTGTTAAGTTTGCAGGTGTTAATTGGATTAATAAGCTGATGCCCGCTGTTGTTATCGGGCCTACCGTTGCTATCATCGGTCTTTCTCTGGCCGGCAACGCAATCGGCGATCTGCAGAAGGCTCCCGCAGGCGGCCATGCCTTGATCGCAGTGGTTTGCGGTCTGGTTACTTTGGTTGTAACTACGATTGCCTCTACCTATGGGAAGAAGATGGCAAAGCTGATCCCCTTCATCATCGGTATTTTGGCCGGCTATGCAGTGGGCGCAATCTTCACTGTAATCGGTAATGTAGCAGGCGTTGACGCTCTGAAGGTCATCGACTTCTCTTCCATCACCGCTCTTTGGGCAGACGGAATCACCGTCAATACCTTCTTCACCTTGCCCGACTTTACGTTCCTGACTGCCTTCAAGGGAATTGGCGAGTTGAATGCCACCTACATTAGTTCCATCGCTGTTGCTTATATCCCTGTAGCATTCGTTGTATTTGCGGAGCATATTGCTGATCATAAGAATATCTCTTCCATCATTGAGAAGGATCTTCTGGAGGAGCCCGGCCTCCATCGCACTCTGCTGGGGGATGGCGTTGGCTCCATGGTAGGCGCTTTCTTCGGCGGCTGCCCCAATACCACCTATGGGGAGTCTGTCGCTTGCGTCGCCATCAGCGGTAACGCTTCTGTATTCACTATCGGCACTACCGCCGTATTGGCAATTCTGATTTCCTTCTTGGCGCCCTTTGTTGCTTTTGTAAACTCCATTCCTTCTTGCGTAATGGGCGGTGTTTGCATCGCGCTCTATGGCTTCATCGCCGTATCCGGCTTGAAGATGATCCAGAAGGTTGATCTGGAGCAGAACAATAATCTCTTTGTGGTCTCCACCATCCTGATCTGCGGCATCGGCGGTCTGACCTTGACCTTCGGCAAGGTTACTCTGACCTCCATCGCTTGCGCTCTGATTCTTGGTATTCTGGTGAATATCATTCTGGGCAAAAAGAAAGACTAATCTTTTTTGAAATCGAAACGCGGTCCCTTCTTCGGAAGGGGCCGCTTTTTTGTATTCAATTGGAAAAATCAGGCAATAATGGTTTCAGACGGAGGTAAAAAGACCATGATTCAAAAATTAAAATTATTGCTGATTCCATTATTTATGATTCTGGGAATCCTCATTTATTTGTTGATTGCAGGGGAGCAGGAGAGTAAAGAGGTGCGAGAGGGCGTGGTGCGCTTTCATGTGGTGGCCAATTCAGATTCTTTAGAAGATCAAAAGTTGAAACTGCAGCTGAGGGACGGGCTTTTTTCTACCATTGAAGCTTTATTTGCCGATTGCGCCGATCGGCAGGAGGCTCTCAAGAAAGCGGAAGACCATAAGGAATTTCTGGAGCAGGAGGGCGAGCGGATTCTTGGGAGCCTCGGCAGCGAGCAGCCGGTAAGGGTTTTGGTGGGAGAGCGCTTTTTCCCTACTAAGACCTATGGTGCGCTATCCTTTCCGGCGGGAAATTATCAGGCGGTAAGTGTGGCGATCGGGGAAGGGAAGGGGGAAAATTTTTGGTGCGTTTTATATCCCGCTTTATGCCTCTCTCCCGCAGTAAGCGATGGAGAGAGCGAGAGCAAAATGGCGCTGGCAGTGGGAGAAGAGGCGACTGATTTTCTTCGAAAAGAAGGGCAGATTCCCAAAATAAAATTCCGATTGGTGGAATGGTATGAGCTTTTAATAAAAAAATTCAAGAATTCCTGAAAGAAATTTATAAAAACCTCTTTATTTTATCTATCTTTTATGTTAATATAAACTAAGATAAATATCAGGTGGAGGTTGCTCTATGAAAAAATTGATCAAAATTTTAAGCCTCATGATGGCGCTGGTCTTGGCATTGACGATGTTTACCGCTTGCTCCGGGGATGAGGAAGAAATTGAATTTTCCGAAGATATGGCGCCCATTACCATGACGGTTGCTCTGCCCATCGATGCCTCGGTGGAAAATTGGAGCGATTGGGAAAGCCTTTTGAGTGTCTGGATTGAAGATTTCGAAATGTTTGAAAATGTTACGCTGAAATTCACCACCATCCCGACCGACGAGAAGGAAATGAAAAAATTTAAGCGTAAGGTTGATAACGGCACTATTGCTTGTATTTTAAGCGGAGAGGCTGATTTTATCACCGATCTGATCGAAGACCGCTCTCTGATCGGATTGGGTGATATGAAAAATCGCTATGTAACATTGATGGAGAAATCCACCGAAGCAGTGATTACCCTTTCTCAGGAAAAGGATTTGAGCAACTATAAGGTTCCTGTATACGGTACGTTCCAAGGTCTCTATTATAATCGCACCCTCTTTAAGGAGCTTGGGCTGGAGAATCCCACTTCCTGGGAGAATGTGCTGGCTGCTGCAAAGGTGCTGAATGAAAAGGGCTATACGCCCATTGCTGCAGGCTTTAAGGATCAGGGCTTTGATTATTTCATGGATGAGATGATCCTTTCCGAGGGCGGTACGGCTGAGCATAGTTATATGCCCTCCTTTGGCGTTGTCTCCAGCTGGGAGCGGGCTGTAAAGGACGTAAAGGCTCTGCAAGCAGCCGGCGCGTTTAACAAGGATTGCTTCAATACCACCTTTGATGATGCAGTGGATTCTTTCTTGAATGGAAAGGCCGGCATGATTGTGGCTCCCTCTGATGCCTTTGGCGGCAACCTTTCTGAGGATGATACCAAAGTAGTAGGCTTCCCCGCGGCTCCTCAGGGTAAGCGTGAGGAAGGCGCATTCATCGGAGATTTGAGCAATGGTGTCTATGTATCCAAAACTTTCTTCAACGATTCCGATAGTCGTTGCGCCGATATGGTGATTAAATTGATCACCGAGTATTTCCTCAGTGCAGATTTTTATAATCTGGTAAAAAATGAGAGCACTATCAGTGCAGATCCTTTCTATTATGAAAATAATGCTGTTACCAAGATGGACGAAGCAAAGGGTGCGCTGATTGCCAATGCAATCAGTGCAGATTGGTCCATGCGCAGATATGCTTATACTTATGAAAATATCATGGACGGATTCCGCAAGGCGGTAACCGGCAAGGATATTATCGCTCCCCTGCAGGCTGCAACCGATAAGGAAATCGCAGCGACAGAGGAAGCGGTTCAAGCAGAAAGAGAAAAGGAATAATCCATGCTGAATAAAATCATCGGCGCTTTCCGATGGCTGGGAAAGCATTGGGCCATATCCTTAGCCTGCTTTTTGGTAATTGCAATCTCCTTGGTATCTTTTCTTTGCTGGCAGTTTTTCGGCAGGGAGCGAGCGGCGATTGTCCCTGTATATGTTACGGTAACTGGGCTTCCGGAAGGAAAGAATATGGAAAGCCGCGAGCTGATGATCGAAGATGGAGATACGGTATCGGAGATCTTTTCTCTGAAATACGAGGAGATCTATGAGCAATTTCAGCAGCCGCTGATCGCGAATAATGCATTCCGCTCTTTTATGGGGGTATCCCCTTCGGGCGGAAAGCGGTTTTATGTGCGGATCGACGGGACTTATACGAATAATTTAACCCAAGCCTATTCCAGAAACGGTGCGGTGATTGAGATTGAATACCGATAAAGCCGGCACTAAATCCCAAAATAGCTACTACCCGAAAAAGAGGTTTGTTTTCTCTTCTTCGGGTAGTTTCTTGCTATTTAAGCGAAGGAGACAGAGAAATTGTATCGCATTTTAGAAAAGCAACATTTGAACCCGACGGTAGGCAAGATGGTGATCGAAGCACCGCTGATCGCTAAAAAAGCGAAGGCGGGCCAATTCATCATTTTGCGGGTAGATGAGAAGGGGGAGCGCATTCCCCTCACCATTGCAGATTACGATCGTGCAAGAGGCACGATCACCATTATTTATCAGATTGTGGGTGCTACCACCATGGCCTTGGATCGGCTGGAGGCGGGAGATGCGCTTTGCGATTTTTTAGGGCCTTTAGGCAATCCTACCAAAATGGAAGGATTAAAGAGAGTGGCTGTTGTGGGCGGCGGTGTCGGCTGCGCCATTGCCTTGCCGGTGGCCAAAGGAATGAGCGAGAAGGGCATCCATGTCGATAGCGTGGTGGGCTTTCGCAATCGGGAGCTTGTAATCTTGGAGGAGGAATTTCGCCAAGCGAGCAAGGAATTCCGCTTGATGACCGACGATGGCTCCCATGGAGAAAAAGGGCTGGTTACCGATGCTCTGCGGGCTCTCCTGGAGCAGAATACATATGATGAGGTCATTGCCATCGGGCCGATGGTGATGATGAAATTTATCTGCAAGCTGACCAAGGAATACGGGGTCAAGACCATTGTATCCATGAATCCCATTATGATTGATGGGACGGGGATGTGCGGCGGCTGCCGCCTGACCGTAGGCGGAGAGACTAAATTTGCCTGCGTAGACGGCCCCGAATTTGATGGTCATTTGGTGGATTTTGATCAGGCCATGGAGCGCGGGCGTACTTATCATGCCTTTGAAGAGCAGCAATGCAACCTTTTCAGAAAAGAGGTGGAGCAATAATGGCCAATATGAGCCTTGAAAAGCAAAAAATGCCGGAGCTTGCTCCCCATATCCGCAATAAAAATTTCCAAGAGGTCGCCCTTGGCTATACCAAAGAGCAGGCCCTTGCAGAGGCAGAGCGGTGCTTGGATTGCAAAAATCCCAAGTGCGTGGGCGGCTGCCCCGTGCAGATCGATATTCCCGCCTTTATTCGAAAGATCAAGGAAGAGGATTTTGAGGGCGCTTATGAGATCATCAGCGCATCCAGCTCCCTGCCTGCTGTCTGCGGGCGGGTATGCCCTCAGGAAAATCAATGCGAAGGCAAGTGCATTCGCGGCATTAAAGGGGAGCCGGTCGCCATCGGCCGCTTGGAGCGGTTTGTAGCCGATTGGCATATGAGCCATCAAAAGGCGCTTCCCTCAAAGCCGATCTCTAATGGAAAGCGCGTGGCTGTTGTGGGCAGCGGCCCTGCGGGGCTCACCTGCGCGGGAGATTTGGCAAGAAAGGGCTATGAGGTTACCATCTTTGAGGCTTTGCATCTTCCCGGCGGAGTGCTGGTCTACGGAATCCCCGAATTCCGCTTGCCCAAGGCGATTGTGGCCAAGGAGATTGAGGGGCTGAAGGCCCTTGGTGTCAAAATTGAGACCAATATGGTCGTCGGCAGAATCCTTTCGGTGGATGAGCTTTTTGAGCAGGGCTTTGATGGCGTATTCATCGGAAGTGGCGCAGGCTTGCCTCGCTTTATGGGGATCCCCGGTGAAAATCTGAAGGGAGTCTTTTCTGCCAATGAATTTCTGACCCGTGTGAATCTGATGAAGGCCTATCTGCCCGATAGCCGGACCCCCATTCAAAAGGGGCGCCGCGTGGCGGTGGTCGGCGGCGGGAATGTGGCCATGGATGCTGCTCGCTGCGCAAAGCGCTTGGGGGCGGAGGAGGTCTATATTGTTTACCGCCGCTCCATGGAGGAAATCCCCGCCAGAAAAGAGGAAATCCACCATGCCATGGAGGAAGGGATTATCTTCAAGACCCTTACCAATCCGGTGGAAATTCTTGGGGATGAGCATCAGAATGTAGTAGCAATCAAATGCGTGGAGATGGAGCTGGGTGAGCCCGATGAGCGGGGTCGCCGCAGACCGTTGGTAAAAGAGGATAGCGAATTCTTGATGGAGATGGATTTGGTCATCATGGCCATCGGTACCTCTCCCAATCCGTTGATCCGCTCTACCACCCCCGGCCTTGAGACCAATAAATGGGGCTGCATTGTAGTCGAGGAAGAGACCGGCCTTACCTCCCGCGAGGGGGTTTATGCAGGGGGCGACGCGGTTACCGGCGCGGCCACGGTCATCCTTGCTATGGGCGCAGGAAAGCAAGCGGCCAAAGCCATTGATGAAAAATTGAAGAATTAAAGATAGAGCCTCGATAAGATATCTTATCGAGGCTCTCAGACTGTCAAAAAAGGCACAGACCGCAGAAAATAAGAGAATAAAAGAATTCTGCCGATTCTATAAATCAGCAAGGGGAAAAAACTACTCTTTTTTCCTTGCTTTCTTATTATAAGGAAAAAATCCGCATCATCATGCGGATTTTTGATTAAAATTTTCTGCTTTCCGCCGATCTGCTCTCTACCGTGCGTCAAACCTAATGGTAACCGTTCCATTTTGCATGATGGCAAAATATTCACTTATACCATTAGGTCTTCCTTTTCCCCAACAAAACTTTAGTTTTGTCGGGGACCCCGAAAAAACGCCGACGAGAACAGATCGACGAAATCTGCACTCTTTTTTTGAGAGTCTCCCAGCGTGTCAAAAACCTCCGCAGGAGTTTTTTGACACGCTGAGAGCCTCGATAAGATATTTTATCGAGGCTCTCTTTATTTTTGCAATTGTTGGAGAGATAAAAGTTGCTTAAGGGCAAAAGAAAACGGCAGATTGACCAAAAATTATAAATCGTTTTTATCGATTTTCACAATATCAAAGGAGCCCTTCAGCAGCGTATAGAGGGGCTGATAGAAGCGCATGATATTCCAAATGGAGATGCCGAAAAGATCGTATTTTTGCGCCAAAGCGAGCTTTGCCTGATAGGAGCGGGCATCCTCGTACCATACTTCATGCTGGCTGCCGTGGCGATCGTAATAGCGGAAATTGGGGGCTTGAGCCGTCTCATCATAAAGAATGCGAGCGCCGTATTTGCGGGCAAGCGCCACCGCCTCATGATTCCCTACCGAGCGGGCGGGATAGCCTTTCTCATAGGGAAGCCGCCAATCGTAGCCATAATTGGGGAGCCCCATCAAAAGCTTTTCGGCGGGAATTTCGGTGAGGGCATAGCGGAGCACCTGATCCACCTGCTCAATGGGGGATACCGCCATGGGCGGGCCGAAGGTATGGCCCCATTCATAGGTCATGACAGTGGCGGCATCGGCGGCTTCCCCAAGCCCTCTATAGCGAAGCCCTTCATAGAGAGGCCCTTGCTGATCGGAAGAACTCTTGGGGGCAAGGGAGACCCATACAGGATGGGGCGCCAGTTTCTCCTTTAAGTAGGCAATCAGGTCAATATAGGCCTGCCCCAAGGCGGCGGGGATATATTCGAGATCCACATTGATGCCGTAGTAGCCTTTTTCGGCAATGGTCTCTTTCAATTCTTCTGCAAGATGAGCCCATGCCCCTTTATTTTCCAATAGGGCCGCCGCTTTTCTTGCATTAAAGCCGCCGCTCTCATCCACGGTGGTCAGCACCAATAAAGGCGCCACCCCTGCCTCCTTTGCCATGCGGATTAAGGGGCGATCTCCTTCGGGCTCCTCTAAATCCCCATCTTCTTCTAAACCATAGGAGAAGATGGAAAGAGAGGTGAGATAGGGGAGGGTTTTCTGCAGGGTCTTGCGATCGATAAAGGGATAGGCAAAGCCATTGACCCAAAGCTTCTTCTCCGGCTCCTCGGGGGCGGGGATGATCAGGCTGTCGCCGATAACAAGATAGCGATGGGGGTCGATGCCGTTGGCGGCCACCAATTGATCGATGGAGACCCCAAAGCGCTTGGCGATGGAATAAAGGCTGTCGCCCGATTGAATGGTTACAATAGTCATTTCGTTCATATCTCCTTTCTTCCTTATAAGATATGAAAAATCGAGAAAAAAGTTGATTGAATTGAAGCAAAACCATTGACTTTCTACGAAAAAACGATAAAATAAAAGTAAATAAAATATTTATATAAAGTGAGGTATTCCGAAATGGCTGAATTGGTAAAAGACAAAGCATTGGATTTCAATGTAGAGAAGGCCGGCCCTGAAATCGATATGAGCAAGATTGTTCGTGTCGGGATCATCGGCTGCGGCTGGATCGCAGAATCTCATGTAAGGCAGTATCTGAAGTGCCCCGATGTCGTGATCGTGGCAGGCTCCGATATCATCCCCGGCAAGGCTGCTAAGTTCTTTGCAGATATGGGCGTGGAAGGCGCTGCTTGCTACGAGAGCACCGAAGAGATGCTGGAGAAGGAAGATCTGGACGTCGTATCGATCTGTACTTATAACGCTCAGCATGCTCCTTGCGCCATTCAAGCAATGAAGGCCGGCGTGGATGTTATGCTGGAGAAGCCCTTCACCGTTACCTTGGAAGAGGCCGTTGAGGTGATGAAGGTAGAGAAGGAAACCGGCAGACTGCTCTCCATCGGCTTCCAGCCCAGAATGGACGAGAATATGAAGATGATCAAGAAGATCGTAGAGTCCGGCGAGTTGGGTGATATCTATTATATCCAGACCGGCGGCGGCCGTCGCCGCGGGATTCCCACCCCCTTCGGCACCTCCTTTATCGAAAAGGATAAGGGCGCGATCGGCGCTTTGGGCGATATCGGCTGCTATTCTTTGGATATGGTCCTCAATGCCATCGGCTATCCCAAGCCCTTGACCGTTACCGGTATCAAGACCGATTTCTTCGGCAAGAGCAGAACGTATTGGGAAGCGGAGGATAAGGCCGGCTATGAAGAGATCTTCGGTGTTGACGATTTCGCAGCAGGCTATATTCGCCTCGAAGGCGGCATTACTTTGGACTTCCGTATTGCATGGGCTATGAATCTGGATACTCCGGGCGATACCATCATTATGGGTACCAAGGGTTCCTTGAGAATCCCCTCCACCGAGTGCTGGAACGGCTCTGTAGGCGGCGCCATGACCATCTATCATGATGTTGCCGGCAAGGGTTGCCAGACGGAGATTCCCATTCTGAAGACCAAGGATAGCCTTTTCTATCTCAAGATTCGCTCCTTCCTGGATGCCCATAAGAACGGCACTCCCGCTCCCGTTCCCTCCTCTCAGATCCTCTATAACCAAGCCATTTTGGATGGTATCGTAAAGAGCTCTGCAGCAGGGAAAGAGATCGAGATCGAGATTCCCGAAATCTAAATTGAAAAAGGCGCAGACCATAAAAAGAAAGACCCGAGAGGGTCTTTCTTTTTTATTATTCGCCCAAATCACCATCGGCATATCGGTATATAGCCAATGGTGATTTGGGCAAATTCTGCATCCTTTTTGAAGGCTTTTTGGTGAGATGAGGAATGGGGAAATGGATTTTCAAAAGAAAATCCATAAATGCCCCTTGCGGGGCAAAAGAGGCTTTTTTGTCTTTTCTACAATTTACACATCATATCTCAAATGAACGGTAGAAAATCAAGGGCTATGAATGGATTTCTTATATTGAAGGGGTGTTTTTCCGAATTGCTTTTTGAAAAGGGCGATAAATTGGGAGGTATCGGAAAAACCGCTCTCGGCGGCCACTCTTGAGACAGGAAGATTCTCCTGCAAAAGGGTGGCAGCATAAGCAATACGCTTCTGTCGTAGATATTCCACGGGGGTTATGCCGAGATGGGTGCGAAACTGCCGCTCTAAGGTGCTGATGCTCAAGAATTGCTCCTTGGCCAATGCTTCGATCCGAAGAGGGGAACGGAAATTCTCATTGATTCGATGGAGAATGCTTTGGAGCTCTTCGGGCAGATCAGTCTCTTTAGGGGTGGAGCCTTCTTTTAATAATTGCAAAAGGGAGAAAAAGGCGGTATACTGTTCTATAGAAGAGTTTTGCCGCTCCAACTGCGCGCAAAGGCGAAGCAGGCGGTCCTTGCGGACGGGCACAATGCGGTTGCCGATCCCCTTCGGCCGCTCAAAGAAGGGCGCCAGCAGGGCTTCATTTCCTTTGGAGGAGAAGAGGATCCAATAATGCTCATGGGGCGCCATTTCCCGATAAACGCAATGGTGGTATTCGAAGGGGCGCGTAATGATGCAATCCCCCCGCTCTACCGGATAAAGGTTCCCCTCCACCATGAAGGCCACCTTTCCGCTTAAGTTGATATAGATTTCGCATTGATCGTGGATATGGGAATCATTGACCTCCAGCGGCAGGACATGGGGATGATGGGTAATAGAGAGGGAAAAGGGCGCAAGGCCCGCAAAATTCAGTTTTTTGGGTTGCATGGGTCGTACCCCTCCTTTCTATGCTGATTTTATCATATTTTTTGCGTAAAAAGCAATAGAAATGCAAAAAAATATATGATATCATCCTCTTGGAGGCTGAAAAAGATGGATCTTTTATTTTTAATGATATCAGCGGCTTTGCTGGCGGGGGATTTTCTGATTGCCGGTCTTTACCAGCGGCGGGAGGGAAATTCTCCCGAGAAAGTCTTTCGGTTTAATTTCTTTATCGGTTTATTTTCGGTGTTCATCTTCTTTTTTATCAACGGGGGCCGCTTGGAGTTTACTGCCTTTTCCGGCATCCTTGCCCTGGTGATGACCTCGCTTGCCATTCTTTATACCCTGCTTGGGTTCAAAATTTTAGCCGCCGGCGGCATCGCTTATTATACCTTTTTTCTGATGACCGGCGGAATGGTGGTGCCGTATATCTGGGGGCTTCTTTTTCTGGATGAGGCCTTCTCATGGCTACGGCTCATCGGGCTTCTTCTCATTGTCGGCTCTGCCTCTTTAATCTATGCGGGGCCGCAAAAACTCTCGCCCAAGATGATCGGACTATGCGCAGCGATCTTCTTGCTTAATGGCTTTGTGAGTGTGATCTCCAAGGAGCATCAGATCAGCGATCAGGCGGTCTCCTCGGCGGCCTATGTATTTCTCACCGCTATGGTAAAGGTTCTCCTTTGCGGCGGGATTTTGATCTATTATCATTTCAAAAAGAAAGAAAAAGCAGAGCGGGCGCCGATTTCCGGGCTCTCGATCCTGCTTTTAGCGGCCTCTGCTCTTTTGAGCGGTCTTTCTTATATGCTGCAGCTCAATAGTGCTGCTAATCTACCTGCCACCATTGTTTATCCCATTGTTACCGGCGGCGGTATTGTTTTCACTGTGGCGGCAGGCTGGATCTTCTTAAAAGAAAAGCCTACCAAGCAGCTTCTTCTCGGCGTAATGCTTTGCTTTATCGGTACTTGCTTATTCATATAAACGGAGGAAATGGAAATGCGCTATTTTGATGTATTTTATCAGGCGGGGGAAAATCCCGTATTTTGCTATCGCAGCGGGCTGATGGTCTATGAGGAGCAGCTTTTTGGCGGGGCTTTGGTTGCCGGCGGTTGGAATACGGCAGGATACCCTTTGAATGTTTTATCCAATTGCCCTTCTCGGGTGAATCCAAAGGATTTTGCCGAGCCCTTTGCTTTTAATTTAGAGGTCAATGGGCAGAGCGTGGCTTATGATTTGAAATTCATGGATTTCTCGGTGGATAAGACAGAAGAAAACATTCATGCGATTCTCTCTTTAGAAAGCGGAAGAATGCCTCTTTCCATTAAGATTCATACCATTCTGGACGGCACTCAGATGTTTACCCGTTGGCTGGAGCTTGAAAATCATTCCGGCGAGCCGATGCATATCAGCCGTATCGTGCTGCTGGGCGGCGGTCTTGAGAGCCGGCTGGACGAAGAGGAGAGTGCTGCCTATTCCCTTGGTTCCTTTGAGAGCTGCGAATGGGGCAAGGAAGGGCAGTTTGGCTGGCGCGCTCTTTCCGAGGAGCAAACCATTGTGGATTGCCGCTTCCATCGGGATCGCTACCGCCATCCGCTGGTCTTTTTGAAGAATGAAACCACCGGTGCCATCTGGTTTGCCCAGATCGCTTTTAGCGGCGGTTGCCGCTTTACAGCCGATCTTTTCCATGAGCAACTCCCCGTTCAGCGCAAGGTGCCGCATCGCAAGCATCTTGCTCTCTCTATGGAGCTTTGCTGCCACGCTCCCCAATTGGTATTGAAGGCAGGGGAGCGCTTCTATCTGCCCGAGGTTCATATGGGCGCCGTGCAGGGAGATCTGGATCAAGCGGTGAATGAGATGCATGCCCATATCCGCAAATCGGTATTGAATTCCAAAGAGACCGATCCTTCTGCCTGCCTGATTGGTTGCGGCATGGGTGCGGAGCACGATATGTCGGTAGCAACCTCCAAGGCTTTTATTGATCAGTTCGCCAAAATGGGCGGCGAACTCTTTATCATCGACGCCGGTTGGGAGTGCCCTCCCGGGGAGGAGCAGAGATGGGGGAAATATAACGGAATCAATGTTCCCAACCCTGAGCGGTACCCCAATGGCCTTTCGGAGCTTTCCGATTATTGCCATGAAAAGGGCCTGAAATTCGGCCTCTGGGTGGAGATGGAGCGGATCGGCATCCATTCCCCCGTCTTTGAATCTCATCCCGAATGGCGGCTGAAAAATGCCCTCGGGGAGCAGGATGCAAATTATCTTGATCTTGCCAACCCCGAAGCGGCCGAATGGGTAGAGAGCGAGCTTGCCCGCATCATCGAAGAATATCGCTTAGAGCTTTTGCGGGTGGACTACAACGGCACCCATAAGAGCTACTACGGCCTGCGGGATACCGAAAGCGGAGCCAAGGAAAGCCAACCCTTGCGGCAGTTTACCGCTGTTTACAAAATTTATCAAAATTTGAAAAAGCGCTATCCCAATGTGATTTTTGAAAACTGCGCAGGCGGCGGCGGCCGCACCGATCTTAGTATGATGAAGGCCTTTAACCATACCTGGGTTTCCGATTGGCAGAATATGCCCCGCTCTGTCCGCATTACCAATGGCATGACCATGGCGCTGCCCCCTGAGCGGGTGGATCGCCTCTTTGCGGGAATGGGTTGCCATGAGATCGGCGGCCTTGATGCCCATCTGCGCAATTGCCTGCTGGGGCATGTCAGCCTGAATGTGGTGCACCCGATGGCGGCAGGGGAGAATAGCGAGCAGCTGGCCTTTATCCAAAGAAGTATTCAGCTTTACAAGGATTTCATTCGTCCCATTTTGCCCACCTGCAAGATTTATCACCATACGCCCGAATCGGGCAAGGCCTTGGTCAATATTATGGAAATTGCCGCCCCCGATGGCTCCCGCGGTGCCCTTACCGCCATCAGCCATACCGGCAGCAAAGAGCAGCATCTGAAAGTGCGGCTCAAAGGGGCAAAGAGCGGAAAGAACTATCAGGTTACCTTCGATAATGAAGGGGAAAGCATCGTGATGGATGGTTATACCTTGCGTGCAGAAGGGATCCATCTCTATGTTCCTTCTTCCCTTTCTTCTGAATTAATTTATTATAAAGAAGTATAAAATAAAAAAGAGGCGTTCGCCTCTTTTTTCAGGCTGTCAAAAAAGGCACAGACCGCAGAAAATAAGAGAATAAAAGAATTCTGCCGATTCTATAAATCAGCAAGGGAAAAACCTACTCTTTTTTCCTTGCTTTCTTATTATAAGGAAAAAATCCGCATCATCATGCGGATTTTTGATTAAAATTTTCTGCTTTCCGCCGATCTGCTCTCTGCCGTACCTGTGTACGCCGACGAGAACAGATCGACGA
>JAFSCX010000011.1 GCA_017436525.1 Clostridia bacterium
CATCATCATGCGGATTTTTTCCTTATAATAAGAAAGCAAGGAAAAAGAGTGGGCTTTCTTTTCTCTTGCTAATTTATAGAATCGGCAGAATTCTTTAGTTCTCTTATTTTCTGCGGTCTGTGCCTTTTTTGACAGTCTGAAAAATCCCGTAATGCGTCAGCATTACGGGATTTTTGTCATTGCGCCTAAACGAAAAATCTGTATTTCAAAACTGCTTTTGGCACCTTAAAATGGCGCAGTTTGGATGCAAAGCAAGGCAAAAAGCGCAGGCATCCTATCGGATGGCGAGCATTTTTAACGTAGATTTGCGCTGAAATGCACCGTTTTAAGGCGAATATTCCCTAACTGAGAGCGCCCCTATGGCACCTCTCTTCCTAAAAAATGATTTCGTAATTTTTTATAAAACTACCGTCTGAAAAGTCCATTAATGTAAGGCTCTTGTAATCCACCTCTTTATAAACAAAAACCGACCACTTTTGATCACCATCCGGATCGCAAATCAAAGGCTTCAAATCCTTCAAAAAGCTCGGCGCGCTTCTTCTTTTCAAAACAGTCGTGGCAAGCTCGCCTTTTTCATCATAAATAAATGACGTTAATACAGAAGACGCCTCTTGGTCCTCATGCTCATTCATCATGGATCTGAATGAGCCGCTCAAGAGCTGGCAAGCCTCTCCGTCTGCATAAGCGAGAAACATATAAGTATGTACTTCATCCTTTTTAATGGATTGATCTTCTTTTGATTTTTTTTGAGGAACTTCGAAATTTGCAGCCTTAAAAAACTGCTCTTCAACCCCATCGCCATCCATATCGCAAAGCCATACATCGGTAATAATTAATGGTTCTTTTTCAAAACCATTTTGTTTTAGAATCCCTTTACCGCATTTCAATAGATTCTCCGCCACTTGCTCCTGCGTAGCAGCGGAATATTCTGTATGCACAGGATTTAGAAACAAAGGCCAATTGCCGTTGGTGGCAAAATATTCTCGATCTCCAAAAGCACCGTATTGCTTATGGTCGGAAAGCTCTAAATGCTCGGAATCATAAAGATAGAAGGAATCATTCCAATTCTTTGAAAAATGATTATTCAGATCAAAATAAAAATAGGTTCCGTTTTTTATTTTTTGGCTGCCATCTACTGTGAAAGAGATGGGAAACTCTCTATTTTCTGCGCTGAATAATACAACGCGCTCACCTTCAATATTATACTGATCTTCAGGAAGCGCAGGATTCTTTGACTCTTGTTTGCAACCGCTTAGAAATACAGCCGCTATCAACATCAATAAAATTAATTTTTTCATCTTTATATCCTCCCATTCATTTCTATGAGAAGGATCATCGATTTATACATAAAAAAGGGATGGGGCTCACCCATCCCTTTATTTTTAATACATTCCGCCGCCCATTTGATTCATGGCAGCAGCTGCAGCAGCATCCGCAGCAGGATCTTTAATATCAGCCACCAAGCTCTCAGTGGTAAGCACCATCGCAGCAACGCTTGCGGCATTTTGCAAAGCACTTCTGGTTACTTTGGCAGGATCAACAATTCCTGCTGCAAGCATATCGCAATATTCTTCCTTAAAGGCATCAAAACCATAGTTGATATCGGAATTTTTACGAATGTTCTCAAGGATTACAGAGCCTTCAAGACCGCTGTTTGCAGCAATCTGGCGAACAGGCTCTTCCAGAGCCTTCAGCACAATCTTCACACCGGTACGCTCATCTCCATCCACCTCATCGATCAGCTTACAAGCTACATCAATAGCCTTAATATAAGCAGTACCGCCGCCGGCAACAATGCCTTCTTCAATGGCAGCCTTCGTTGCAGCCAGAGCATCATCTACGCGAAGCTTCTTCTCATTCATTTCGGTCTCGGTGGCAGCACCAACTTTTATGACTGCTACACCACCGGAAAGCTTTGCGAGGCGCTCTTCCAGCTTTTCTTTATCATAAGAGGAAGTGGTCAGCTCGATCTGGCTTTGGATCTGATCAATTCGCGCCTTGATCATTTCCTTATTGCCGGAGCCATCGACAATGACCGTTTTCTCTTTTTGAACCTTAATCTGAGCAGCGTGGCCCAGCATATCGAGAGTGGCAGTCTTAAGATCAAGGCCCAGCTCCTCGCTGATTACCTGACCGCCGGTAAGAATGGCGATGTCTTGCAGCATTTCTTTTCTGCTGTCGCCAAATCCGGGAGCCTTAACGGCAACGCAAGAGAAGGTGCCGCGGATCTTATTGAGAATCAAGGTGGCAAGAGCCTCCCCTTCAATATCCTCAGCTATAATGACCAGCTTTTTACCTGCCTGCACAATCTGCTCCAATACAGGCAAAATCTCTTGGATATTGCCGATCTTCTTATCGGTGATCAAAAGATAAGCATCATCGATAATTGCTTCCATCTTATCGGTATCGGTTACCATATAAGGGGTAATATAACCGCGATCAAACTGCATGCCTTCCACTACATCACACTTTGTCTCAGCAGTTTTGGATTTTTCAACAGTGATTACGCCATTGGTGGTAACCTTTTCCATTGCCTCAGCAATCAAATTACCAACTGCTTCATCCGCAGAAGATACAGTAGCTACGCGGGCAATATCCTTACTGCCGCTGATCGCTTGAGAATTTTGATGAATGGTCTCAACAACGCAATCTACCGCCTTTTGAATACCTTTGCGGACAACCATCGGATTAGCACCTGCAGCCACATTTTTCATTCCCTCGCGGATCAAAGCCTGAGCCAGCAAGGTTGCGGTAGTAGTACCATCGCCGGCAATATCATTGGTCTTGGTTGAAACTTCCTTCACCAGCTGAGCACCCATATTTTCAAAGGGATCCTCCAGCTCGATATCCTTTGCAATGGTTACACCATCGTTGGTAATCAAAGGACTGCCGTATTTTTGATCCAATACAACATTTCTTCCTTTGGGGCCCAAGGTAATTTTTACGGTATTTGCAAGCTTATCAACGCCTGCCTGCAAGGATTTTCTGGCATCCTCGCCATATTGAATTTGCTTTGCCATGTTGGATTCCTCCTTATTCCTCTACTGTAGCTAAGATATCACTCTGGCGCACAAGAAGATACTCTTCCCCGCCGATCTTGATTTCGGTGGTGCCGTATTTACGCAATACCACACGATCCCCGGCCTTAACAACCATTTCCACTTTATTTCCATCCACATATCCGCCCGGCCCTACTGCAAGCACCTGAGCAATCTGAGGCTTTTCCTGCGCGGAAGCGGTTAAAATAATACCGCTTTGAGTGGTCTCTTCAGCTTCCTCCATCTTGATAACAACCTGATCAAATAAAGGATTCAATTTCATCGATTTTTCCTCCGGTTCATTTTTAGCACTCTTGCAATTTGAGTGCTAAATATAGTTTAGCATACTTTTTATGAAATGCAAGCATTTTTTTCTAATTTTCACAATTCTTTAATAAATATGAAGAATGGTCTATAAAACATGAAAAAAAATCATTTTAACCTTGACAATTTTATTAAAATGATTTATAATCTTGTACGTTGCCGGCGTCAGGATATATGGTGGACGTAGTTCAGTTGGTTAGAGCGCCAGATTGTGGCTCTGGAGGTCGTGGGTTCGAGTCCCACCGCCCACCCCACTTTTTTCCCTTAGATGTGCGGAGAAAAGTCCACCGGCATATTGGGATATAGCCAAGTCGGTAAGGCAACGGACTTTGACTCCGTCATTTCGCAGGTTCGAGTCCTGCTATCCCAGCCAGAAAAAAAGCACTTGCTATTGCAAGTGCTTTTTTCAGTTATATTCGCCTTACGGCGAGTTATATGCACCTTCAGTGCGTGATATTTGCTTCGCAAGTGATATTGGGCTTCGCCCAGTTTTGAAGGCGAATATAATATCACTGAAACCGCAGGTTTCAATATCACATTTTGCGCAAGCAAAATATATCACTCCGTCGAAGACGGAATATCACTAAAAGCTAACAAATTTACGAGAGTTCGAATTCATACGCAAAACTGCCGAAAATATCTTTTTTAATTGAATTTTTCATAAAATACGGTTTCTTCTATGGGTCGAGAGGAATAATGCATATCCAAAGGCTTTGCATCCTCCGATGGATAACCCATTACCAACAAAGCGAGCGGCTCAATATTCTTAGGTATATTGAAAGTCCCGCGCATTGCTTCAGGGTCAAAATGCATGACCCAGCAACTGCCGATTCCTTCATTCTGCGCCGCAAGCATCATATGAGTCGTTACAATAGCGGCATCCACCGGCGAAGAAAGCGCACCGTCATATTTTCTGATCCAGCTTTCCTCTTTATTATGGCATATCAGCATCGCTGTCGGCGCATTAAAATGGCATTTTGTGCATTTTTTCAGCTTTGCAATCGATTCATTTGTATTAAGCACAAGAATTCGTTGGGGCTGAAAATTACAGCCTGTAGGAGCTTTGTGCCCTGCATCAAGAATTTTTTCTATTACCTTTTGAGGTAAATGCTCCGCCTTAAAGCTTCTTACCGAAAAACGCTCATTAATTAGTCTTTCAAAGTCCATTGTTATCTCTCCGTTGTTTTACATTTGCGATTGATTCTGTAACATCAATCAGATCCAAATCGCCCTTTTGATTATACACCTCGACACGAATCTCGGCAAGTCCATTTTCATTTCGCTTTATAAGGTTTGTAATAGCGACCTCCCTGTCAACACATCTTCAGCATAAACAGACTTCAACCATTCAATATTTCAAATCCTGCGCATCAAAAAAATGCTCTCATATGAGAGCATTTTTTTATAAATTTAACATTGCTTTCCAAGCATCAATATAGCTTTGCGCCTGTTCGGCATTTTTTCCTTCAGCAAAGATGCGAAGAAGCGGCTCTGTCCCGCTGAAACGGCAGATTACAAAGGTATCATCTTCAAAATAGACCTTGCATCCATCCTCATAGCTGATCATGCTGGTTTTCTTTATAAACTCAGGCAGCTTTCTCTCTACCATCACCGTATTTACAATCTCCTCCTTCGCCTCAGGGGCAAAGGCAAGATTATATTCCACCATTTCAAATTTACCGTATTTTCCCTGAAGTTCATGCAGTAATTCTGTAGGGGATTTACCGGTCTTGCAGATCATCTCCACAAAAAGAGATGCTGCATACACCGAATCTTTACCATGAATATGACCACGGACAGTAAGACCGCCGGAAGATTCTCCGCCCAATATTGCATCCACTTCATCGATCTTAGAAGAGATATACTTAAAGCCGACCGGTACTTCAAAACATTTTTCACCAAGACTCTTTGCCACTACATCCAACATATGAGTCGTGGCCAGATTACGAACAACAGGCCCCTTCCAGCCTTTATATTCATGGAGATAGTAATAAAGAAGGACCAAAATCTCATTGGCACTAATGTAATTCCCGTTGCGATCGATAATCCCAAGGCGGTCGCCATCACCATCCACGCCGATTCCAAGATCATATCCTCCGGCTACCACCCTTGCAGCAAGATCCTGCAGGGTGTTTTCAGTAGGCGCAGGCATCATGCCTCCAAAATAAGCATCCTTATCATTATGGATAATATCCAAGGTGCAGCGAGCTGTATAGAATATCACCATCAGCGGATAAGTGGCACTACCATGCATGGGATCAAAAAGAATACGCAGGCCCCGTTTACGAATTGCCTCCATATCCAAGACATCGATTATATCGTCCAGAAAATCATTAAAGGGATTTTCCCAATATTGAATCAAGCCTTTTTTCAAACCATCTTCAAAAGGAATCGATGCGATATGAGAGATTTCGGCGATTTTTTCTTCCAAAAGCGAAGTCGTCTCCACATTCGCATCTCTTCCCTCTTCCACAATCAACTTAATACCATTATAGATGGAAGGATTATGGGAAGCCGTAACCTCGATCCCATAGTATAATTTTTGATTTTTAACAGTATGCATCACCAGAGGCGTAGGAGCACTGCGATGAAGAAAAATCACCTCAACTCCATTACCGGCCAAAACCTCTGCCAACCACTCTCCCGCCTCACGGGATAAAAAGCGGCGATCATAACCAATAATAACCGGGCGCCCTGTTTTTCCTTCCTCTGCCATCAAATCGCAAATACCTTGGCCTACACGGCAAATATTTTCTTTTACAAATTCCGAGCCAATCTCGGCCCGCCAACCGCCTGTACCAAACCGAATCATTTTTTTACTCCAATCATTCATTAAAACTGCAAACCACCGTTACATTCGGATGCAGCTGCAAAATAGATGCAGGAAGCTGCGGTGTAACAGGGCCATGAATTGCCTTCATTAATATCTCTTGCTTTGCCTTACCATGGACAATTAAAAGAATCTTTTTTGCGGAGAGAATAGACTTAAGGCCCATGCTCAATGCCTTTGTAGGAACCTCTTCCTTCGACGCAAAAAAGCGTGAGTTTGCTTCAATGGTAGATTCTTCCAGGCAAACAAGATGAGTCCCTGCGGTAAAATAATCGGCCGGTTCATTAAAACCGATATGGCCATTAAGCCCCATCCCCAGAACCTGCAGATCAATTCCGCCTAAATCTTCAATCAATTGATCGTACGCCTTACATTCTTGCTCCGGATTTTTGGTAAGACCATCCGGAACATAAGTATATTCTTTACGAATGTTGACATGATCAAACAAATGCTTATTCATAAAATAACGATAGCTTTGGTTATTATCGGGGCCAAGACCAAAATATTCATCAAGATTCACCGAGATAACCTTAGAAAAATCAACTTCTCCATTTTTATACATTTTAATTAGTTCACTATACATTCCTTCGGGAGAAGAGCCGGTAGCAAGGCCAAGCACACTATTTTCCTTTTTTCTCACCTGCTCTGCTAAAATATCTGCAGCAACCAAGCTTGTTTCTTGATAATTCTTCGTTTCAATAATTTTCACTACTTTTTCCTCCCTTATTTTTTATTATTTTACCATTTAATTAAAATCGAGTCAAAGTAATATCCGCTTAAGATTTTATACTTTTCGTCCTCTTGAAAATCAAAAAATAATATGATATGATATAGAAAAAAGTGTAGAAAATTAGGAGAAAAAGCTTTTGGAATACGTTAAAACGCCATTAAATCAATCCATTTCAATTGAAAATATCATTTCAATTCACTATTTCGAATATGCCAAAGACTTTGCATATTCGGGCGAGTTCCATGACTTTTGGGAGCTGGTCTATGCAGATAAGGAAGAATTGGTCATCACCGCCGGTGCCCACGAATTGCTCCTAATCTCCGGTGAACTTTACCTTCATCGCCCCATGGAATTTCATAACTTAAGATGTAATGGTGAAAAGGCCGCAAACTCTGTAATCCTTTCTTTTTCCTCCGATTGTAAGCAACTATATAATCTTGCCGGAAAAATCATCAAATGCCCCAAGAAATGCAAAATCCTTCTCGGAAAAATTATCACTGAAGCCAAAAATGCATTTTCCTCCCCATTGGGCAAACCTCATACTGCTCAGCTCATCCGAAAAGAGCAACAAGTATTTGGCGCAGAGCAATTAATCCAAAATTATTTAGAGGAATTATTAATCGCTCTTATTCGCGAAGGGGGAAACACCCCCTCCCTTGAGCAACCATCTCCCTTCAACGATGATACCAACAGTCGACTTGCCGCAATTTGCGATTATTTAGAGCGCAATGTTGAAGGAAGGGTTACATTCCAAGAATTGTGTCGACAATTCTCCGTCAGCGAATCCTCCATGAAGAAGATCTTCAGAGAAGGAATCGGAAGCGGCGCCATGGATTTTTATAACCGCTGCAAAATCGACAGGGCGAAAAAAATGATCCGCGAAAAAGAAGAAAACTTCACCGAAATTGCCGATCGGCTTGGCTATAATTCTGTCCAATATTTTTCCCGCCATTTCAAGAAAGCCACCGGAATGACCCCTTCTCAATATGCAGAATCCATTAGAAATATGGCATAAATAATCCCCTGAAAGCCAGATGGTTTTCAGGGGATTATTTAATATTTTTTGAAAAATGCTCCAAATCTTCCATAGACCATCGGCGATCTAATTCCTTGAGAAGAGCATTATTAGAAAGATGAGGCGGAAGGCTCAGCGCTTTTAGCAGGGCATCTTTTTTTGCTTTCGCCCCTTCGCTTCCGGTAAATCCAAGCCGATAAAGATCATATGAGGTGAATTTCTTTTTCACCGGAGCAGCGCGAAAATTTTCAAACAAGCCGCGTAATACCTTTGAATCCATCCCCTCTACGCCAAGCAAGCCCTCTTTGGACGGGCTGCTTTTTCTTTTTTCCTTCCCTTCAACAGCAGGAATATAGAGAGGATAAATTTCCGCATCCTGCAGAATCACCGAAAGATAGGAGCGGATTTTGGCTCCTGCACTATCAGAATCGGTCAGCAATATTGCACCTCTTTCTTTAGCGAGCTCCTTTATGGCTGATTTCTTTTGCTTATCTTTGAATATTTCAAATCCATCGCAGGGTATAATGGTGGCATCGATGATATTCTCCAAGGAAATTTTATCATACTTCCCTTCCACCAAAACAATTTGGCTAATCGGTATTTTATTCATGGCCCCTCATTTGAAATTCTAATAATTCTGTAATAAACCCATAGATCAAATCCTTCTTATTTCCTCCCGACGATTTGATCTTTCGATCCAATTCTCTGCAGCTGCGCAGCCCTTCCAAGACCTCACCCTCCTTGAGCTTTGTAGCAGAGCGCATTATACGGGCAGCAGCATAAGGGCTGATTCCGTAAGTGGCGGCAAGCTCTTGAGAGGTGACCCCTTCTCGCAGAGCCGTAAGGCCGCGCCAGAGATCAATGAAGGTTCGATAAAACATTCCCGCAATCACCGTATCATCGACATTTTGGCGGTAAAGAAGATCCACTGCTTGCATCAAAGCATCAAAATCATGCTCGCATACCGCATTAGATACTGCAAACCAAGCAGCCTCTTCCTCGGGGGCAACCATCTTTTCGATGGTAGCCCGCTCTATTATCCCACCTTGCGAAAAGGCAGCGAGCTTTTTCATTTCAATCGAAATTCTGAGCATACTGCTCCCCGTCAGTTCAGCCAAATAGCTGCAGTCGGCATCGCTAATGGATGCCCCGCTTTTTTCAGCAAGCCCTTGGATCCATTTATTCAACGCCGCAGGCGAAGGCCTCTCAACCCGTACAATCATTCCGCCGCTTTTTTTGATCAAAGATTCAAGGGCATTTGCCTTCCCCTTTTCTTTGGCATGATCCCGAAAGATTACTGTAACTCCCGGCGCAATTTCTTCAAAAGCGGCCGCCATTTTTTTGGCGCCATCCCCTTTAAGAGTGCTGCTATCAAAATCCAATACCGAGACTAATTTTTTATCCGACATGGCAGGATATGATACAATTCCATCAGCAAAAAAATCAAAATCCAGCTTCTTCCCATCCAGCTCAATCAGATTCAGCTCCGGAAAAACAGGCGCGCAGGATTCTTTTGCTTGCTCATAATAGCGATCTAAAAGGAATTGCTCTTCTCCCAAAAGATAGTAGATTCCTTCGGCAGTCCCTTCTTTTAATTGTTTTCTGAAAACATCGATGCTCATTTATGAGATCCTTTCTAATGTAATACCATCTGTTTCAAATTCGATTGTGCCTTCATCCATCGTCGTATAAACAGACATACAAATGGACTTCAATCGCGAGATCACCTCAGGATCAGGCAGATTATAGCTATTCTCTCCTACCGATACCACTGCAATCTCCGGCGAAGCCGCTTTTAAGAATGGATAGAGAGAGGAACTTCTGCTCCCATGATGAGGCACTTTCAAAATGGTGCAGTCCAATGCTTCTTTCGGTAAAGTAAGCTCTGCTTTTCCCTGCAGATCACCGGTTACCAAGACCGAGACGCCATCTATATTGATTCTATAGCATACACACCGCTCATTATCTTGAATTGCCTGCCCCTTAAATGAAGCATCCAAAAGCGGCTCAATTACAACATCCTCAAGTACCTTAATAGGGTGTGCATCCTTTAGCAGATCACTGTTTTGCTCTTGGAGCATCGCATATAGATGCGGTTGATCATTTTCAAAATAAGGATAAAGAATTTGATCAACATACACATTCTTCAGCAATGTATTAAGACCATTGGTATGATCACTATGCATATGGGTAAACGCCAATAATTCCACCGTATGTATATGATGATCCTCAAGATATTCAATCAGGTTATAGCGCTTTTCGGAAGAGCCGCCGTAATCAAAGATAACCGCCTTATCCCCTTTGGAAATTACCGTGCAATCCCCTTGCCCCACATCAACAAATGCGATCCTTAGATCATCTTCCTTTTGGGCAATCATATAGATTCCGCCAAATAATTCGCAAGAAAGAAGAAAGATCATCACCAACGGCAAAAAGCTTCTTCGCTGATGTTTCAAATAATGATAAAGAGCAATTCCCAAAATAGCCAAAAGTACTAAGACCACAATCAAAGAAGCAGGCTCAAATACCGTAAGTTCCGCATAACGAAGCTTGCCCATTGCATTTGCAATCCATTCAATGGGGATATAAAGCAGATCACAAAGCCATCCCAACGAAATTCCGATCAGCGGAATCCACCCCAACAGCAACATTAAAATTCCCATCATAAAGAAAATTTGCAGCGGGAGAATCAAAACCAGATTTGCTAAAGGTCCGATTACGCTGATCGACCCAAATGTAATAATTAATATAGGAAAAGTAAAAAGAGTTGCCGCAAGTGAGCAGGCAAAGATACCGGTGAATGTGCGATATAAGCCATTCACCCATGGCGGCGCTTTCAGCTTCAAGGGAAATAAAAAATGCTCGATTGGGATTTTCATGGTTATAATTCCTGCAGTGGCCAAAACGCTCAATAAGAAGCCCACATCTCTCACAATCAGCGGGTTATAAAGGCAAAGAACAAAGCACGCCACAGAAAGGGAGGTAAGACTATCAGAAAAAATCCCCAGCACCATCGCCAAAGAATAAAGCACCAGCATTACGCATGCGCGAGAGCAGGAAGGCGGAAACCCCACCATCGCCGTAAATAATATGCTGATAAATATATCAATTAAATATCGAACCCGATAATGGATGCCAAGCGCCATCATCAAGCTATTAAACAGCATAACCGTGAACGAAAGATGCAATCCACTTACCGCCATCACATGAGAAAGACCGATTCTCCCCAAGGAAACTCTTAAAGAGGCATCTAAAGAATCACGCACACCAATGCATACAGATTTCAAAAGACCAATGGTTTTCTCGCTGCCATAGCAGATTCTCTCCTGCATTCTTTGATTAAAGTCCGATAAAATTGCCGTCAGAGATCTTGAGCTACTACGCTCAAAAGAAAGATTCTCCATCGCTTGATAGCCGCTTATAAAGATTCGATCCTCGCGCCCATAGCCATATTCAATGGGTGAATTAAAAAATTCAATTTCACCATGAATATAATCCCCTTCTTTTCCCTTTCGCGCATCGGCATATAAATAAATATCGAAGCGCTCATAAAAAGCAAGACCTTCCCCTTCTATTTCTTTCAATCGAAGACGATAACGGGTGAGATTGGCGGCAGAATTATTGCCGATTTCAATAATCTCACCATAAACCTCATGCGGTTCATCCATCAGCTGCAGCGTTCGCTTCTCCACCCAATGCTGCATACCTATAAAAAGCAAAATTGCGAGCAGAGAGGAAACGGCACAAGAGCATATTGTCTGCCTTAGGGAAAATGGAATCAACGCCGCAATTATACCAACCAATAAAATGAAGATGGCGCCAATTAATACAGGAAAAGAAGAAAGAAATGTGCAGATAAAGAGCGTGAACACAAAAGAAAATAATATCCACATTAAATATCTTTTTGCCATTTTACTCCCCTATTTTCCCATTGAATAACTATTTTATTTATTATAACGCATCCCAAGAAAAATGTCAAAAGAAAAAGGCCCTGCCAATGCAGGACCTTCTCTCCAATAAATTTACTCTTTTGATTCCTTTTGCCCTTCATTTCCCGCCGCAAAATTACGAGCGATCTCCTCCAATTCATTTCGGGTATTATATTGAACACCGGATTGGAGGATTTCCTCTCTTAACCACTTGGGCAGGGTATCGAAGAAGGCTTGAGCCTCGCTATTCATTGATACTCACCTCAACAACAGTATGGCATCATTTTATAAGATTATGCAAATTAAACCTGCACTTCCCTCATTAATAATGCGAGATAAGGTTTCTTGAAGTTTGAAGCGCGCATCCTCCGGCATACGGGATAATTTATTATGAAGCCCTTCATTGACAAGATCATGAACGGACTTTCCGAAAATATTGGATTCCCAAATTTTTTCGGGTTCTTCTTCAAAATCTTTCAAAAGATAATCAATCAGTTCTTCCGATTGACGCTCACTCCCCACGATCGGGGAAATCTCTGTGCAAATATTTGCCTGAATCAAATGATAAGAAGGGGCTTCTGCCGAAAGCTTGACACCGAAGCGATTTCCTTGGCGAAAGATTTGAGGCTCGCTCAATGTCATTTCGGAAAGCTCAGGGAAGACAATCCCGTAGCCCTTTGATTTTGCCTCTGCAAAAGCATCCTTGATCTTTTCGTATTCCGCTTTTGCTTTTGATAGATCTTTAATCAGAGCAACCAACTCCCCGTCATTTTCGATGGGAAAGCCTGCCGCTTCGCTCAAAACATGATAATAGAGCTCCGGCTTAAGTTCAATCTTAAGATCCGCTCTGCCCTCACCAAGATCAATCTGCTCTACCTCACAGCGAGCCAGTTTTTCTTCTTTGGCAAGATCAATCGCCATTCTTTTTACATTTCTCACCCGATCAATCCGGCCTGCATTTTCCAAAATTCCTGTATAGACTTCCTTTTTCAGCCAATGATCCCCTTCAAGACCATCCACCCATGAAGGAAGATCTACCGTAATTTCTCGAATCGGAAATTCCATCAGCACCGTGCGAATCACCGATAATAGTTTTTCCCGATCCAGCTCCAAGCAATTTACGGTCATCACAGGGACATCATAACGATTAGCAAGACGTTCCATCAAATCTTTCGCACTATCACTTTCAGGAAACATAGAATTGACCAATACGGCAAAAGGCTTATTGATTGCCTTTAATTCCTGAATAATCCGCTCTTCCGCCTCAATATAATCATCGCGAGGAATCTCCCCGATACTACCATCAGTTGTTACCACCAGCCCGATCGTAGAATGCTCGCAGATCACTTTTCGCGTCCCCAATTCGGCGGCTTTTTGAAATTCGATCTTATCTTCACTCCAGGGCGTCTCTACCATACGAGCCTCGCCGTTTTCCGTCTGGCCCATGGCGCTATCGACTACATAACCTACGCAATCAATCAGCCGCACCTGAAATCGCGTATGATCTTCCATCATAATCTCTGCAGCCTCATCGGGAATAAATTTCGGCTCTGTCGTCATAATGGTTTTCCCTGCCGCAGATTGAGGCAATTCATCTCTGGCCCGCTCCCGCTGATGCTCATTTTGAATATTGGGAATCACCAAATTCTCCATGAATTTTTTAATAAAGGTCGATTTTCCGGTCCGCACCGGCCCGACTACACCGATATAAATATCTCCACCTGTTCGGGTTGCGATATCCCGATATATGCTGGTATTTGTCATGCGAGGATCCTCCGTCCTTTTCATTCATTTGTATATGGATATGATAGGGGATCCTCAAATATGCAAAAGAATTACTCTTCTTTATTCAAATAACTGATCGATCAATTCCGCTGCTTCTTTTCGCATTTTTTCAGTATATGCATGATCTATTTTATATTTTTCACCAACCCGAATAAGAATATCTCCCTCTTTGGTTTCTTCGGGCAAAATATTCTTGGGAACTGCTATCGTTTTATGATCATCAATTAAAATCGCAAGTTCTCCTTCAAATCGATCTACACTATATTGCATCATTTTACTTCTCACTCTCTATCCTAAGACCTTTTCCATCTGTTGCCATCACCACTGATCCGCTCTGATCTGTGCGCCAATATTTTATATGGTTTTGGTTCAATCGTTCAATAATTTCCTCATCAGGATGGCCATAAGAATTATCTTTCCCGCAGGATATGATCGCATATTGAGGAGAGACGGCTTTCAAAAATGCAGCGCTTGTGGAAGATTCACTTCCGTGATGGCCGATCTTCAGCACTGTAGCATCCAAATCCGAAAGCCCCACACGCTCTAATAGATCTTTTTCGGCATCCTTCTCCTGATCCCCTGTAAGAATAAATGATACCTCACCATATTCCAAACGCAGAACCAAGGATTGATTATTCATCTCGCGGTAAGGCTCCACCGGCCCCAAAACTTTAACCGAAAAAGCCCCGATCTCCATTTCATCTCCCGCTTTGGCGGCATCGATCTTTTTTCCAAGAGCCTGAACCTTCTTCAAAAAGTTTATGTAAAACGCTGTGGTCGGCTCTGCTCCTTCCGTGGGTCTTCCCATATGGATCTGATCGACCTCAAAGGATTCCAAAATCACCTTTGCTCCGCCCATATGATCGGCATGAGGATGGCTGAGGATCAGGTGATCCAACTTTTCAAGCCCCTTTCTCTTCAAATAGGCCACTACTTTCTCGGATTCTTCTTGGGTGCCTGTATCAATAAGAGCCGTCTCACCCTCAGATATCATTAAAATACTATCCCCCTGCCCGCAATCGATAAAATGCACCGATGTATCGGCTGTATCAATTTCATTTGGAATTTCCTCCTCAAACAAATCAAAATTCCCATATAGAAAAGAGACCACCGCCACAATCAGAAAAACACCGATCCCGATTCTTTTTACCCAATCTACCTTCTTTGCCATCTGCATTTGCTCCTTAATACTGATAAACGGGCAAGAATATCCTTGCCCGTTTAGATTAAATTATTTCGTCGATCAAGCCATACGCCTTTGCTTGCTCGGCATACAGCCAAAATTTACGCTCCATATCCGCTTCAATATGCTTTGCTTCTTTTCCGCAAAGCGTTGCAAGGATACTTGAGATGCGCGCCTTGCTCTCAAGAAGATGCTCTGTCTCAAGCTCGATATCCGATGCCTGGCCGAAGGTGCGATCACGCCCCACCTGCATCAGCATTACCTCACTATTGGCATAAGCCTTGCGCATTCCTTTGGTACCGCCGGCAAGAATCAGAGCAGAAAGGCCATGGGCCTTACCAACACATACCGTCTCTACAGGGCAGGTGAGATGCTGCATTACATCAAAAATTGCCAAAATCTGCGTTTCACATCCGCCGGATGAATTGATATAAAGAGTGATTTTCTCTTCCTTATTTTTCTGCTGCAGATAGAGCATGGATGCGACTACAGATGCCGCTTTCTTCTCATCCAATTCTCCAAACAGCAAAATAGTTCTGTTTTCCAAAAGGCGATTGCCGATATTCTCTGCGCCCTGCTCTTTTTTCTCATTCATTTCACACATAGCTTTTTCTCCTTTATCTCATCATTGACCATTCTTCTGCTCTTCATTCGCTGTTGCCGCTCTCAATGCTCTCAAGAGTGGTATTTTTAGAAAGAAAGAAATTGCCGGTCATCAATGCTTTTAATTCATCATCGCAAAGAATCAATGTCTTTTCTCCGCCATTCTTAAAGGTAAGAGTGAAATCCTCGGTCATTTGCTCAATTCCTTTATTTTGAGCAGCAAGAGAAAGCATCATTTCCCGAATTAATACAATGCCGTTTTCATCATTTTCTGCAAGCTTTTCCTGCAAAGTGGTATCACTCATCGCAAGAGAAAGGACCATTCCGGATACATCCGTATAAAGCTTTTGAACATTCGGCATTGTGAAGGAGATTACCATTTGATCATCTTCATAAGACTGAATCTCATAGGAAAGATCCCCATAAAGCATTCGATATAATTCCATATATCCCGTGTCATTAAAAATATCATCATGATATACATAAGCCGAATTATCAGGAAAGACCGTAAGATGCTCCGACATGGCGGTTTTATCATATGCTTTAAGCGCTTTTACAAACTGATCAAGTGTACCCTCAGCATCTTCGGAGGAGACACTGCTACACCCGCAGAAGGAAAAGAGCATCACAATCATTATTAAAAATAAAACGATTTTTTTCATTTCCCTATATTCCTTTTTAGAGTATATGGCAAGTATAACATGAAATACTCTTTTTTTCAATAAATTTTCACTAAAATCAGCCCTCCTTCATAAAATGCAATAGATCATCAATAAGGAGGTACCTATGGACAACAATAATACTGCCAATTTCGATGTTCAAAATTATACAGACGAAATCTGCGTTAATCTGCCTAAAATCTACGACACCTGCAAAGACAAAGACTGCCTTTCCGATATGCGTGTTTACTTAAGCCCTGCCGATCAAACGCTTATCGACAACGCCACAAATGTGCGCGCAAGAAAATCCGAACTGATCTGGGCAGACGTTTCATTGGAGGAAGTTCCCTTCAACAAAGGATTCTATGGTGTGGATATCACCTTCTATTTCCGCACAGGATTTGAGGTGTGCACCGGCGGAAATCGCCCTTCCATTATTGAGGGCCTTTCGTTCTTTACTAAAAAGGTGATTCTTTATGGCGGAGAGGGTTGCACCACCACCTTCTCTTCTGAGCGGCGCCCCCGCGCAGCAGGCCGCCATACCAATCTGCCGGTAGCGGAGGTTGAAGTGGTTGATCCCATTGTCCTCAATACCCGCATTATTCAATCTTCTTGCAATTGCTGCTGCGGCGATACCGAAAATATGAATCTGCCCAGGCAGATTGCCGAAATGTTTGGCGAGGAGCTTACAGATATTGCCAATCGAAAATTGGTGCTCTCACTGGGGCTTTTCAGCGTCGTACGCATTGTACGCAATGTGCAGGTCATGATCCCCTCCGCTCAATTCTGCCTTCCCGAAAAAGAATGTTGCAGCCCGAAAGAGGAAGAGCCCTGCAGCTTCTTTGAAAAATTATGCTTCCCCACAAATGAATTCTTCCCGCCCGAATGTAAAAAATAAAATAAAGGAGTAGGTATCTGCCTACTCCTTTTCATCTTAATAACCCATAGAGCCTTCCAAGGATTCATCGTCCTTAATCCATTGCTCCACTTCAAAGGAATGATAATCATCTTTTGTATCCCGAACAATAACGTCCTTGATTCCTGCATTGATAATCAATCGTTTACACATGGCGCAAGGAGCGGTGTTTTTTACATACTCACCGGTATCAGCCTCATGGCCGACCAGATAAAGAGTCCCGCCGATCATATCCCGCCGCGCGGCAGAGATAATGCAATTCGCCTCCGCATGAACAGAGCGGCAAAGCTCATAGCGCTCCCCTCTTTGGACACCCATCTTCTGGCGAACACATTCGCCCAGATCGCAGCAATTGCACCGCCCACGGGGCGCACCATTATAACCGGTAGATACAATCTCATCGTTTTTAACAATGATTGCGCCAAAATTACGACGCAAGCAAGTGCCTCTTCCGGTAGCCGATTCTGCCATATCAAGATAATAATTTGCTTTGTCTTTTCTCATCTTTCTGATCCCCTGTCTTTCAAAAAAAGGGGCCTTGATGAAGGCCCCTATGGAGCGGGTAATGGGAGTCGAACCCACCTATCAACCTTGGGAAGGTCGCATTCTACCGATGAACTATACCCGCAAATCGTATGTGATTATTATACTATGCTTTTCCGCCTTAGTCAAGGGGAATTTCAGAAACATTTCGGCGCCGAGTGCAAATGCACTCGGCACCGATTATTTTATTTTTTCAGAGATACAGCGTAACGTGCCTTTTCAGCAATGCCATCTGCATTCAATTCATAAAGATCCAGCAAAGCAAGGGCAGGGCCGCTCTTACCGAATTGATCTTCAACACCATGGCGTACAACAGGGCAATTTCCCTGCTCGCATACCACTTCGCATACCGCACTGCCTAAGCCACCGATGACAGAATGCTCCTCGGTAGTAACCATCGCGCCGCATTTCTTGGCATACTGCAATACTAAATCAGCATCCAAGGGCTTGATCGAGGCCATGTTGATGACAGCGGCATCAATTCCTTCCTCGGCCAGCTTTTCAGCAGCTTCCATTGCGCGGGCCACCATCAGGCCGGTAGCCACAATAGCAACATCCTTGCCATCCTTCAAAACAGCGCCTTTTCCAATCTCAAATTTATAATTTTCATCGAAAATGGACTCTACCGCCATTCTTCCGAAGCGCAGATATACAGGGCCTTCATGCTCAATGGCAGCCTTTACGCAAAGGCGAGCCTCTACAGGATCGGCAGGATTCAATACAACCATGCCGGGAATGGTACGCATCAAAGCAATATCCTCATTGCATTGATGGGTAGCGCCGTCCTCACCTACAGAGATCCCTGCATGGGTAGCGCCGATTTTAACATTCAAATGGGGATAACCGATGGAATTGCGAACCTGCTCAAATGCACGCCCGGCAGCAAACATTGCAAAGCTGCTGGCAAATACGGTCTTGCCGGTGGCAGCAAGGCCTGCAGCAACACCCATCATATTCCCTTCCGCAATTCCGCATTCAATAAAGCGCTCGGGATATGCCTTTTTGAAAATACCGGTTTTGGTAGCTGCGGCAAGATCCGCATCCAAAACATATAAATCATATTGCTCTGCAAATTCAGTCAGAGCCTTGCCGTAGCTATCTCTTGTTGCTTCTTTCAAAGACATTTTGCCGCCTCCTTCAATTCATTCAGTGCAATTTCTTTTTGCTCATCATTGGGCGCAGAGCCATGCCAGCTTACTTGATTTTCCATAAAAGATACGCCTTTTCCTTTTACAGTCTTTGCCACAATCAAGCTGGGCTTACCGCTGATTCCTTTTGCTTCATTGAAGGCTTTTTCGATAGAATCAAAATCATGCCCATCCATATCGATTACATGGAGACCGAATGCCTTGGCCTTTTCCTGAATGGAAGCACTGTTCATAACCTCGGCCACGGGGCCATCGATTTGAAGGCCGTTATCGTCCACTACCACACAGAGATTGTCCAGCTTATAATGAGCGGCAAACATCAGCGCCTCCCATACCTGACCTTCTTCAATCTCACCATCACCCAAAATGGTATAAACGCGATAAGAAGCGCCGCTTTTCTTAGCCGAAAGAGCCATGCCGCAAGCGGCGGAGATGCCCTGCCCCAAAGAACCGGTAGACATATCTACACCGGGCGTATGCTTCATATCAGGATGCCCCTGCAAAAAGGAACCGATATGGCGCAGGTTAATCAACTCTGCCGGATCAAAAAATCCGCGGCGCGCAAGAGCAGAATAAAGCGCGGGAGCAGTGTGGCCCTTGGAAAGCACAAAGCGATCACGCTCTGCCCATTGGGGATTCTTGGGATCAATATTCATTTCCACAAAATACAGATATGCTAAAATATCTGCAATGGAAAGAGATCCACCGGGATGGCCGGATTTTGCACTATGAGTTTCCTCAATAATATCCATCCGGATGGTATTTGCATTCTTTTTTAGTTGCAATTTGACCTCTTCAATCATTTAGAAAGCCTCCTTGTATTTATTCCCTTATATTTTATCTGTTATCTTCTCGGTTGTCAATGGAGATTTATGCAAAAAACTGTTGAATCATTATTGATATTTTGTTATAATTGAGAAAAATGTGAAAAGGAGGCAAAAAGATGCGGCCGTTATCTGATATTTTGAGACCAAAATCCATCGATGAGATGGTAGGCCAGCGCCATCTTTTGGGTGAGGGGAAGCTGCTTCGTGCCATTGCCGAAGGCGGCGAGATTCCCAATATGATCTTCTATGGCCCAAGCGGAGTGGGAAAAACCACCCTCGCCCGCATCATTTCCGATCGTTCTGACCGCAAGCTTTATCGGCTGAATGCCACCACTGCCTCCATCAGCGATATTAAAGAGATTATCAATGATATCAATCCCTTTTCCGCCCCCAACGGAATTCTCTTATATTTAGATGAGATTCAATATTTTAATAAAAAACAGCAGCAATCACTCTTGGAATTTATCGAAAACGGAAGCATCACCCTAATCGCTTCTACCACCGAAAATCCTTATTTCTATGTCTATAATGCCATTTTAAGCCGATGCACAGTCTTTGAATTCAAGCCGGTAGCTGCTCTTGAAATGATCCCCTTCATCAAACGCTCCATTGCGTATTTAGAAGAGCAAAGAGGGTTTTCCATCCAATGCTCCGAGGAGGGCTTAAAAAAAATTGCCTATGGCTGCGGCGGGGATGTAAGAAAATGCTGTAATTGCATCGAAGTCATCTCCCTTGCCCTCACCAAAAGCAATTCTGAGATTACAGATGAGATGATCCGTGAAGCTTCTCAGAGAAGCGGCAACCATTATGATAAAGACGGAGATTATCATTATGATATTCTCTCGGCTTTTCAAAAATCCATTCGGGGCTCCGATCCCGATGCGGCATTGCTTTATCTTGCCCGCCTCCTTGAAGCAGGCAATTTGATTGCACCCTGCAGAAGGCTGATGGTCATTGCAGCCGAAGATATCGGGCTTGCTTATCCGCAGGCAGTTTCTATCGTAAAATCCTGCGTCGATTGTGCGCAGGCTTTGGGGCTGCCGGAGGCGAGAATTCCTTTGGCAGAAGCGGTGATTCTTCTTGCTACAGCGCCAAAATCCAATTCTGCCATTATGGCAATCGACAGTGCACTGGAAGATGTGCGAAGCGGAAAAGGGCAGGTCATCCCGCCTGATCTGCAGGATAGCCATTATGGCGGTGCTGAAAAGTTGGGGCACGGCAGGGGCTATCTATATCCCCATTCTTTCCCCAATCATTATGTAAAGCAAAATTACTTGCCAGCCGATCTTGCAGGCAAGCGTTATTATGAGTTTGGAGATAATAAATTAGAGCATGCTTCCAAGGAATATTGGGCCAAAATCAAGGAGGAAAAATGACCAAAAAGCAGCGAATTCGCTTCATCATTGATACCCTTAATCATTTATACCCCCAAGCAGAGTGTGCTCTTCATTATACCAAGCCCTATGAACTGCTGATTGCCACCCGCCTTTCTGCTCAATGCACCGATGCGCGAGTCAATCAGATCACCCCTGCTCTTTTTGAAAAATATCCTACCCTTGAAGCATTTGCTCAAGCGGATTATGATGAATTATGCGAGATGGTCCATTCCTGCGGGTTCTTTCGTGCCAAGGCGAAAAGTATCATTGAAATGAGCCAAGATCTTCTGACTCGCTTCGGCGGAAAAGTGCCCGATACCATCGAGGAGTTGACCACCCTCTCCGGAATCGGCAGAAAGACGGCTAATCTCATCTGCGGTGATATCTACGGCAAGCCGGCCATTATCGCCGATACCCATTGCATTCGTCTCTCCAATCGATTGGGATTGGTGGAGAGCGATAACCCGCAGATTGTAGAGCGGGAATTGAAGGCTTGCATCCCGCCGGAAGATCAAACCAAATTTTGCCATAATTTGGTCCACCATGGGCGCGCAATCTGCGATGCAAGAAAACCCAATTGCTCGGAATGTGGATTAAGCGCGGTATGCAAATTCAAAAGCACTCGATGAGTGCTTTTTTCTTTTCCAAAAAAGATTTGACAATCCGAGACATTATATATATAATATTCTTTGTTTATTAAATAGCAAAATTTTGATATGATTTTGCTTAAACCAAGGAGGTTCCAATGAGACAAAGAAAAGCAAGCTTGTGGCAAAAGCTTTCCTTCTTCATTGTTGTTGCCGTGATCCTTGCCATTGTTGCCTATACTGCCTATGGCATTGCTACCATGCAGAATAGCTACATGCGCTTCGGCATCGACATTAAAGGCGGAGTCAGCGCCACCTTCCAATCTGCAGATGATTCCGTCAATCCCACCGACGACCAGTTAGAGTCTGCAAAATCTGTTATTGAGTTGCGCTTGGATGGCAACAATATCCTCGATCGCACCGTAACCATCGATAGGGAAAATAAGAATATCCTTGTCGAGTTCCCTTGGCAGGCAAATGAAAAGGATTTTGATCCTGTAGCCGCCATCTCTGAGTTGGGCGAAACCGCTCAACTGACCTTCAACGTTGTAAAGCAAGCCGAGAGCACCGATAAAGGCGCTTATCCCCTCAAATACGATGGTGTTACCGTCTCTCATTATACGGTTACCGATAAATTCATGACCGGTGATCATGTAAAAGAGGCTGCTGCCGGCTATTTGGAAGGCGAGTATATCGTTAATCTTGAATTCGATAGCGAAGGCGCCAAACTTTTCGGAGAGAAAACCTCCAAGAATGTGGGCGGTGAAATCGGCATTATGATGGACGACACTCTGATCAGTGTGGCCACCGTACAGACCGCTATCACCGAAGGCTCTTGCTATATTTCCGGCAGCTTCACTGCCGATGAATCTCGGGATTTGGCTGCAAAAATCAATTCCGGCGCACTCCCCTTCACCATGGAAACCACCAACTATTCTTCCGTGAGCGCAACTATGGGTACTCAAGCGCTGAATATCATGCTGCTGGCCGGCATTATTGCCCTCTTCATTATCGTGGCATTTATGTGCATCTACTATCGTGTCCCCGGCATTGCAGCATCCTTCACTCTGCTTTTGCAGACTGCAGGGCAGCTTTTGATCTTCCATCTGATGGGTCTTACCCTGACACTGCCCGGTATCGCCGGTATTATCCTCTCTATCGGTATGGGCGTTGATTCTAATATTATCATCGCCGAGCGTATTAAAGAGGAGATCAATGCCGGAAAGACCTTGAAGGGCGCAATCTCCGCAGGCTATAACCGCGCATTCTCCGCTGTATTGGATTGCAATGTTACCACCGCCGCAGTCGGCATCCTGCTGATGGTATTCGGCACCGGCGCAATGCTCTCCTTTGCTTATACCCTGCTGATCGGTATTTTCTTGAATTTCGGCCTTTCCATCATCTCCTCCAAGCTGATGCTGGAATCCCTTGCTACTTATAAATTCATGAGCAACCCGAAATTCTATGGCTATAAAGCTGCAAAGGAGGTTGAGTAATCATGATTAACTTCTATTCTAAAAGATGGGTTTATTTCTCTATCTCCATCATATTGCTCCTTGCCGGCATTATCGGCCTCTTTGTCAACGGTGTTAAATTAGATATCACCTTCAGCGGCGGTGCTAAGCTGACCTATAGCTACACCGGAAAAGAAATCAACGCCACCGAAGTAGAGGCATTGGTTAAAGATACCTTAAAGCGCGATGCCACCTGCCAGAATGCAAAAGGCTATGAAACCGATGATACCTCTTTGGTCATCAGCCTTGCAGGCACCAAAAGCTTGACCACTGATGAGCAGGATAAGCTCTATGATGCTTTGGCTAAAAAATATGCCGATCATAAAATCGAGCAAGGCTCTACCACCAATGTGGAAGCAGCAATCGGTCATCGCTTTCTGACCCGCGGCCTCATCGCTATCGGCCTTGCCGCTATCTTTATTATCCTTTATGTAACCTTGCGGTTTTCCGTGGTTTCCGGCTTCACTGCAGCGCTGACTGCTTTGATTGCCCTCTGCCATGATATTGCATTAGTCTTCTTTGTATTTGTACTTTTCGGCATTCCCATCAACGATGGCTTTATCGCCGTAGTGCTGACCATCCTTGGTTACTCTGTAAATGATACTCTGGTGATCTTTGACCGCATCCGCGAAAATAAGCGGTTGAGTGGCAATAAACTTCCTGTTGTAGACTTGGTCAACACAAGTATCAAGCAATCCTTGACCCGTACCATCAATACAACCTTGATGTCCTCGGCTGCAATTCTGCTGGTATTGATCTTCGGCTATGTGAAGGGACTGACCTCTATTGTAAACTTTGCACTACCGATGCTGATCGGTATCATCTCCGGATGCTATTCTTCCTCTTTCTTGGCGCCCTGCATCTGGTGCAGCTTCAAAAAATCCAAATAAAAAAGGAGCGGATCTTCATAGATCCGCTCTTTCAGCGTGTCAAAAAACTCCTGCGGAGGTTTTTGACACGCTGGGAGACTCTCAAAAAAGAGTGCAGATTTCGTCGATCTGTTCTCGTCGGCGTACACAGGTACGGCAGAGAGCAGATCGG